>DASPVS010000075.1:0-7271 GCA_035622235.1 Acidimicrobiales bacterium
CGAAGCCGCGCGCGACGGCGATCGGCGGTCGCTTGCGCGGCTGCTCACGTTGGTCGAACAAGGGGGACCGGAAGGTAGAGCCGTCGCGGCGTTCGCTTACCGGTCGGGGAGCGAAGCCAACACGGTGGGGATAACCGGGGCGCCCGGAGCGGGAAAGTCGACGCTCACCGCGAGGCTGCTGGGAGAGGCGCGCACTCGTGGGACCGGGCAGCTGGCGGTCCTCGCTGTCGACCCGACGTCGCCCTTCTCTGGCGGGGCGATCCTCGGCGACCGGATCAGGATGCAGGACCAGCTCGTCGACGACGCCGTCTACGTGAGGTCGATGGCCACGCGGGGGCACGTGGGCGGGCTCGCCCTCGCGGTTCCCGAAGCGCTCCGGGTGCTCGCGGCCGTCGGGTTCGGCCGTGTCATCGTCGAGACGGTCGGTGTCGGTCAAGTCGAGGTCGAAGTCGCGTCCGCGACGGATACGACGGTCGTCGTGGTCAACCCCAAGTGGGGCGACGCTGTACAAGCGAGCAAGGCGGGGCTGCTCGAGATCGCCGACATATTCGTCGTGAATAAGGCCGACCTGCCCGGCGCGCGCGACGCACGTCGCGACCTCGAGCAGATGCTCGACCTCGCGCCCGCATCGGACTGGCGCCCTCCGGTCCTCGAAACCGTGGGAGCGACCGGCGACGGTGTTTCCGAGCTCTGGAGCGAGATCGGGCGTCACGAGAGGCATCTGGCAGAGACAGGCCTTCTCGAAAAGAGGAGGATCGCGAGGATCGAGCACGAGCTGCGAAGAGCCGTGGCGCTGATCGTCCAGTCATCTGTCGACAAGCTGATCGGCCCGGAAGGCGTCGAGCGGATAGCACGAAAGGTGGCCGAGGGAGAGCTCGATCCCTACGCCGCGGCGCAGAGCCTCGTCGAACAGATCGAGGACCGGGGCCGGTCGGGCGATACCCTGCGCCCATGAACAGCGCGGAGCCCGAGTGGTACCGCCGAGCCGTCTTCTACGAAGTGCTCACGCGAGGCTTCTACGACTCGAACGACGACGGGTCGGGAGACTTACCGGGTCTCCGGGAGAAGCTCGACTACCTCGAATGGCTCGGCGTCGACTGCCTGTGGTTGCTGCCGTTCTACCCCTCGCCTTTGCGTGACAGCGGTTACGACATAAGCGACTTCCTCACGGTTCATCCTGATCTCGGGACACTGGACGACCTCGTCGCACTTCTCGACGACGCACACCGGAGGGGGATACGTGTCGTCGCCGACCTCGTCATAAACCACACGAGCGACCGTCACCCGTGGTTCACAGAATCGCGCAGCTCACGCGACAACCCGAAGGCCGACTGGTACGTGTGGAACGACGACGACCATCGCTGGCCCGAGGCGAGGGTCGTGTTCGTGGACGTGGAGACCTCGAACTGGACTTACGAGCCCCAGCGCGACCAGTACTACTGGCACCGCTTCTACTCGCACCAGCCCGACCTCAACTACGAGAACCCGGAAGTGGTTGAAGCCATGTTCAGCGTCGTCGCGTTCTGGTTGGACCTCGGGCTCGACGGCTTCCGGCTCGACGCAGTTCCGTACCTCTTCCAGCGCGACGGCACGACGGGCGAGAACCTCTCCGAGACGCACCAGTTCCTCCGGCGCCTGCGCAAGGAGATCGACGCCGCCTATCCCGACCGCGTGCTCCTGGCCGAGGCGAACCAGTGGCCGACCGACCTCGTCGACTACTTCGGTGACGGCGACGAATGCCACATGTGCTTCCACTTCCCGCTCATGCCGCGACTGTTCATGGCCGTTCGACGCGAGCAGCGGTTCCCCGTCACCGAGATCCTCGCCCAGACCCCGGCGCTTCCACCGGGAGGGCAGTGGGCGATCTTCCTGCGCAACCACGACGAGCTCACTCTCGAGAAGGTGAGCGAGGAAGAACGTGACTACCTCGTCGCCGAGTACGCGCGCGACCCCAGGATGCGAAGACACATGGGGATCGGGAGAAGGCTCGCACCCCTTCTGGACGGGGACCGGCGCCTGGCGGAGCTCTTGTACGCGCTCATCTGCTCGCTGCCGGGGAGCCCTGTCATCTACTACGGGGACGAGTTGCTCATGGGCGACAACGTCTATCTCGGTGACCGCGACTCGGTGCGCACTCCGATGCAGTGGAGCCCGGACAGGAACGGCGGGTTCAGCCGAGCCGACTTCGCCCGCCTCTATCTTCCGCCGTTGATGGACCCGGTCTACGGGTACCAGGCGGTGAACGTCGAAGCGCAGCAGCGAAATCCGAGCTCGTTCCTCCACTGGATCCGCGACCTGCTCCAGACCCGCAAACGATTTCCGGTTTTCGGCACGGGCGGCTTCGAAGTCGTGCCGTGTGGCAACCCGTCGGTGCTTGCGTACGTGAGAGAAGACGCTCGTGAAGCCGCTCGCGAAGCCGGCGAGGGGCCCAACCCGGTTCTCTGCGTGCACAACTTGAGCCGCTTCGCACAACCCGCCCCGCTCGACCTCGGGAGTTGGGCCGGCCGCACCCCGGTGGAGCTTCTGGGACGGGTACCTTTCCCCACCGTGGGTGGCGGAACGTACCCGATCGCCCTTGGACCGTACGGTTACTACTGGTTCGAGCTCGTCGGCAACGACGGTGTCGACGGTTCGGGCCCGGCCGAGGCTTCGCGTCCGGCCGAGGCTTCGCGTCCGGCGGCTGCCCTCGAGGGGGCTTCGCGATGAGCGCGCGTTACAACGTTCGAGCGCTCGGACTCACCGAAAAGGCCCGTGCCGCTCTCTCTGTGCTCGCGCACAAATACGCGACGCGACGCACGGGCTGGGACGAGGCCTTCGATGCTGACTCCGTCGACGTGGTCGATGCCGAGCTCATGAGACCGGGGCGCCCCGGCTTGGTCGACGTGATAGCGATGGTCGGATCTCGGACTGTCCACGTTGCGATCGGTTTGCGCGCGCCCGGAGACGAATCCCGTTTTCTCGCGGACACCGAGGACGAGGCGCTCGGCATCTACGAGGATGAGTGGGGGCTCGGAGTCGCGGTCGACGCGATGAGTGACGCGGAGATCGCCGCTTCGCTCGTGGAGCTCATATCCGGCATCGAATCCGACAGCTCTCGCGTGCGTCGCGTCCGCTCCGACGCCGCGTCGACGACGCTTGCTTTCGAGGAGCGGATCGCGTTCACCACGTTCGACGACGTCGGTTCGGGCCGACATCCGGGTCTCGAGCTCTTCCTGGCTCTGGACGAGGCGGGCTTCAACCATCTGGCCGCCCCCATAACCGTCTGGCGCCGCGGCGAGCGCGACCTCGGCATCGTCCAGGAGTACCTGGCCGGAGGTTCGACCGGATGGGCGCTGGCGACGACGTCCGTGCGCGATTTCTACGCGACCGGCGGATCGCCCGAGCGCGCAGGAGGAGACTTCGGCGGCGAGGCGCTACGGCTCGGCATCATGACCGCTCGCATGCACCTGGCCCTCGATCGCGTTTTTGGGCGCCGTCGCGGGGACGTGGGAACGTGGGTGGACCAGATCGAGGCCGAGCTCGAAGAGGTCGCTCCGGCGCTTTTGGAACGGGCGGACGTGCGAGGCCTGCTCGCGGAGGTACGCGAGCTCCAGGGCCCATGGCGAGCGACGAGGACTCACGGCGACTTCCAGCTACGACGGGTGTGTCGCACGGACCAGGGCTGGTACGTCATGGACTTCTCGCCGGGCGGCTTTCCGAGCACCGTGGCAGGCATCATCGGCGACGACGCTCCTGGTGAGTCGTCAGCGGAGCCCGAGGGGGTCTCGGGAGAGCCATCGGCTGATCCGACCGAAGAGGTGTCCGGTGAGGCGTCCGGTGAGGCGTCACCGAGCCCCGCGTACGGGGACCGCCAAAGGACTCCGGTTTTCCGTTCGCCGCTGGCCGACGTCTCGGACATGTTGTGGTCCTTCGGCCGTGTCGCTGCAACGGCCGCTCAGCAGAGGGACCCGAACGGTGAGGAGAACGTCGGGGAGCTCGCCCTTGCCTGGGAGAGGCGCAATCGCAGAGCGTTCCTCGCCGGTTACCTGAGCGTTCCCGGGGTCAACGGTCTCCTGCCTCAAGGTCGTGAGGCGGTGGCGAAACTGGCGACAGTGTTCGAGCTCGCTCGAGCGGGGCACCTTCCGGGATCCCGGATCTCGCAGTGACATGACGGGTCTCGAGTTGCACCGCGGTGAGACGGGTCTCGGGCTGAGATGAAGGTCGGGATCTTGACCGGAGGCGGCGACTGTCCCGGTCTCAACGCCGTCATCAGGGCCGTGGTCACGAGCGCAAGGGTCACTTGGGGCGACGCGACCATCGGATTTCTCGACGGATGGCGGGGGGTGGTGGACGGCGACATCGTCGACCTCGACGTCGAGGTGTGTCGCGACATCCTTCATATGGGCGGAACCATCCTCGGGACGTCGCGCACCAACCCGTTTGCGCTGGACGGTGGTGCCGACAAGGTGATGGGGACCCTCGAGCTCTTGGGCGTCGAAGCAATGGTTGTGATCGGAGGAGACGACACGCTCGGGGTCGGCAACCGCCTCGGTGACCTTGGCGCGAAGGTCGTGGGCATACCGAAGACGATCGACAACGACCTGGCCGGCACCGAGGTCACGTTCGGTTTCGACACGGCGGTACAGATCGCCACGGACGCGATCGACCGGCTCCGGACGACCGCCGAGTCCCATCACAGGGTGATGGTCTGCGAGGTGATGGGGCGCCACGTCGGGTGGATCGCCACCCATGCGGGCATCGCTGGCGGTGCAGCGGACATCCTCGTGCCCGAGATCCCGTTCGACCTGGACGAGGTGTGCGAGAGGTTGCGTCGCCGGCACGACGGTGGCCGCTTCTCTTCGGTGCTCGTCGTCGCCGAGGGAGCGATGCCGAGGGGCGGGAGAGACCTGGAGTCGGCTCGGGAAGCGACGTCGAGCGCGTCGGTCGACCAGTTCGGCCACGCACGCCTCGGTGGGATCGGGTCATGGCTCTCGCAGGAGATCGAGAGGCGCACGGGCTTCGAATCGCGGTTCACGACGCTCGGCCATATCCAGCGAGGGGGCACCCCGACCGCCTTCGACAGGGTCCTGGCTACGAGGTTCGGAGTCGAAGCCGTCCGCGCGGTGCACGACGGGGACTTCGCCAAGATGGTCGCGCTACGCGCGGGTCAGATCGTCCGGATACCCATCTCCGAAGCGGTCGGTAAACCCAAAACCGTCGACGTCAACTTGCTCCACGAGGTGGCCGGAGCCTTTTCCGACTAGGCGGGAACGACTAGGCGGGAACCGCGACCCTCAGCTCTTCGGCCGCTTGCTCCGGGGCGACGATGTTGATGAGCACCCCGGTGCCGAGCTCGAACCCGGCGAGGGTGGTGAGCTTGGGCAGGACGTGTACGTGCCAGTGGTACGGCTCCGGCGCGCGGTACGGCGCGGCGTGGAAAACGATGTTGTACGCGACTTCGCCGATCTTCTCGTGTAGCTGGCCGAGCACCATCCGAAGCGCTCTTCCCACTGCGACGAGGTCGGCGGGCGTCGCCCGGTGCAAGTGCGGACCGTGAGCACGGGGTATCACGAGCATCTCGAAGGGGACCCCGCTCCAGAACGGGCAGATCACGAGCACCCGATCGTCTGCGTAAACGACTCGGTAGCCGGCGTCCTCTTCTGCATCCACCGTGGTGCACAGCAGGCACCGCCCCGCGAATCGTGCGAACCCGGCCTGCTCGTCGGCGAGCTCACGTGGGACGAAGGACATCCCGAGCAGTTGCCCGTGCGGGTGGTCGATCGAAGCACCGGCCTCACGGCCGCTGTTCACGATGGCCTGGCTGTAGCGAAGTCCCGGCACCATCGAGTGCTCCTCGACGCGGTCACGTATCGCCAACATCACGAGAGCCGCCTGCTCGTCGGAGAGGTTCTCCCAGCCGTTCTCGTGTTCGGGCGACAGAACCAACACTTCATGGATGCCGCCAGCCGTGGCTTGCGTGAAGACCGGGCCGCGGTGCTCCACCACGAACGGCTGGTCCCCCTCGAACGCCGGAAATCTGTTCGGGACTACACGAACTAGCCACGAGCCGCTTCGGCCGTACGTCTCGAGAGCGGGAGGGGTGGACTCCTCGTTGCCGGCGCAGAACGGGCACGGCATCGAAGTGTCGGCCTGAACCGGGCTGGACCTGGGCCTGAACGCGGCGGGGCGTTGTGCCCGGTCCATGCTGACGACGACCCAACGGCCCGTCAGAGGGTCGAGGCGCAGCTGGTTCATTTGCGGTCTAATCCTCGAGTTGCCACCGTTCCACCTCACGGTATAGCTCGATGCCTGACAGACTCAGCAATTTCCCATGTCTTTCCTGTATTTCGGCGTCGGAGCTCCTTTTTAGAAGGGCTGTCACCCGGGTTGTGAGAGTTTTGTTGTGAATTCTCTAAAGAATCGTACAGCGAGTGGTGGCTGTGTTTCGCCGCGCGGCAAGAGATGATTGGCAGTTCGGCACCCACGGGGCCCGCCTACGTGACGGTGCTCATCGCCCACGTGCTGTGCGCGGTGATCGGGTTCGGTTCGGTCATTGTGACAGGCATTGAGGCAATTCGCGCCAAAGGCGGGCCCAACGTCTCGGGCGCGGAAGCGGTCCGGCGGTATTTCCGGCCGGGGGTCAACTGGGCGGGGCGAGTTCTCTATGCGGTGCCTGTGCTCGGGTTCCTCCTGATCTCGATGTCCCACGGTGCGTACAGCACCTCGGATGGGTGGGTGGTTGCCGGTCTGCTCCTCTGGCTCGGGGCTGCCGTTCTGGGAGAGCTCGTTCTATGGCCTGGAGAACGAGCTCTGCAGCAAATCGTTACCGACCACTGGTCGGGAACTCCCGCCCGCGACGTGGACCAGGTGTGCAACCGCGTTGCAGCCTCGTCGCTCGCGATGGGAGTGTGCTTCGTCGCTGCGGTCGTGCTCATGACGGGCAAGCCGTGAACGGCGCCTCTGCGCTGGGCGGCGCCTGAGGGCTGGGCGGCGCCTGAGCCGTGAACGGCGCCTGAGCAGTGAACGGATCGTGACCGAACTGAACCTAACCTGGGTGGTCGCGATGCCTCGTACCGAACGGACCTCCTCCGAGCCGCAGCCCGCCCACCTCGATCACGCCTATCCCGACCGCGCCGATCTCGGCGGCGCCCACCGCGACCGTGCCTATCTCGACCATGCGTCGACGACCCCCTTACGCCCGGAGGCACTCGCCGCGATGCTCCCGTTTCTGACCGATAGATTCGGGAATCCTTCGGGTAGCCACCATGTGGCGCGAGACGCACTTTTCGCTC
>DASPVS010000076.1:0-5784 GCA_035622235.1 Acidimicrobiales bacterium
TCGAATGTGAACCGGTCGAGGTCGGTGCCATTTCCCATCAACATTGGGTTCTTCCGACGCGTGAAGCGACGCATTGTGTACATGTCTTCGCTGTTCAAGAAAAACTCGATGTCCGAGAATTGTGCCGCAAGTGCTTCGATCAGCTTGATCGCTAGTCGTTTCTTCTTAGGATCGAGGTTGGTGTACGGCAGTCCGTGGCAAGTGTTCGCGATGATAGGGACACCGCAAATACGTCCGACCACACGACCGATCACTCCGGCCTTTGGCGTATGGGTGTGCAGGACATCGAGATCGAGAGCCCTCAGCTTGCGGCGCAGCTCAAGCGCAGCGCGTAGATCCGCTTGAGGTTTCCAGGCTCGCGTGAGGTTACTGATAGGAACGTGATGAATTCCGAGGCCCTCGAGTTCTGAAACCCACGTTCCAGGTGCCGACAATCCGAAGACCGTATAACCCTCGGAGACAGCTGCCTCAAGCTCGGTGCGGAGCAGAAAAAACAATGAGGCGTCGATAGTAGTTAAGTGTCCAATCCGCAGCGATCGCAGCTGATCCTGGCGTCTGAGATCTTGGTTAGTCACTCGCCGCGCTGTCCCGTAGCCCGACTAAAAACCCTTGGAACCAATCGATCGTCTCGGAGAGTCCGTCATCGACGGAAGTAGGCGAGATGTCCGGGAACAACTCAAGCAATCGTCGGTTGTCTGCCTGTGAGTCCCGGATGTCTCCGAGGCGAGGGTCGACGTGCGCAAGCTGCGGACGTAATCCAACTATGGTGCCGATTCGGTCAGCCAGTTCAAGTACCGATATCCGTTCGCCAAATGCGAGATTCACAGCTAGTGGTGAGCAAACCCGTCTTCGGAGCGCATCGATCAAGATCCGCACAACATTGCCGACGTAGGTGAAGTCTCGGGTCTGACGGCCATCACCATGAATCATGAGTGGTTGTCCCGACAAAGCAGCTGTCACAAAGGCGGGTACGACGGCCGCGTAAGTGTGTCCAGCGGGCTGATAAGGCCCGAACACATTGAAGAACCGCAACGCCAGTACGTCCAGGTCGAAACATGACGAATAGGCCAACGAATATGCCTCCGCGGCCAGCTTTGAAACGGCGTACGGGCTGATCGGCATCGGTACGAGGTCCTCGCGTTTGGGCAGCTTCAAGTTCGCTCCGTAGACGGACGAGGAGGACGCGACGATGACATGTGACAGGTGATGACGACGCGCAGCCTCTAGCACCTGCAGTGTCCCATTGACGTTTGCATCGTTGCTGGCCAAGGGATCGGTGATCGACTTCGGGACCGAAGGACGCGCCGCCAAATGGACAACAGCCTCAGCTCCTTCGAAGGCACGGTCGAGTACTTCCGGATCCAGGATCGTTCCTTCAACGATCCCCGCGTCAAGGCCGTGAACGTTCTCCCGGAAACCGGTCGCGAAGTTATCTAGGACCACTGGCGAAAATCCGGCCTTGAGGAGTTCTCGGACCAGGTTCGTGCCAATGAATCCGGCACCACCGGTTACGACGACCCGCATCTGCCTCCTCTGCCGGTCACTTCCATCGCGATTCGCGACCGCATCTGCCCACTGCTACAGGTACTCGACGTTGGCGCTTGCTGGCAGCCGACGGCGCGTATCGAACACGTTCGAAGATCTTGCGACCGCTTCCCAATCGAAGTCGTCGTGGTCTGTGACAACAACGACAAGCTCCGCTGCTGCCAATTCCTCTGGAGTGGCATCGACGCGCTTTGCCGCATCAGGAAAGTCCTGGTCGCTGAGAAAGGGATCCGCAGCGCGGACCTCGGCTCCGAGGTCCGAAAGCAGCCCGCAAATCACGGGGCCGGGAGACTCCCTTGCGTCACCGGAATTGCGCTTATAGGCGAGTCCGAGAACGAGGATTCGTGAACCGTTCACTGCTTTACGCTCGCGGTTGAGGATCATGCCGACCCTGTCGACAACGTAACGCGGCATGTGGTTGTTCACGTCGTTTGCGAGTTCCACGAATCGGAATTGTGATCCGCCTTGTTGACGGAAGTGCCATGACAGGTAACTCGGATCAACTGGGAGGCAATGGCCCCCGACGCCCGGTCCGGGATCAAAGCGCATGAACCCGAAGGGCTTGGTCGTGGCCGCGTCGAGTGCCTCCCAAATGTTGATTCCGAGCTCGTTGGCGAACATCGCCACTTCGTTCACAAGAGCGATATTGACGTGACGAAACGTGTTCTCCAGGAGCTTGGTCAACTCCGCTTCGGCCGGAGTCGAGACCGCAACTGTCCGTTCCACGATTGTCAGGTAGAACGCTTCGATTCGGTCGAGACACGCCTTGGTGAGTCCGGAAACGACCTTTGGGGTGTTTTCGAGCGTCCAGGTCGAGTTCCCGGGGTCGATACGTTCTGGGCTGTATCCCAAGTGGAAATCGATGCCGGCCCGTAAGCCCGATCCGGATTCGAGGACTGGGCCGAGGAGTTCCCGAGTCGTCCCGGGATACGTGGTGGACTCCAGAACTACGCAGGACCCACGGCTGAGTTGTGAAGCGACCATTCTCCCAGCCGACTCAACATCGGAGAGATCCGGAATACCCTCCTTCAGAGGTGTCGGCACCGTGATGATCGCGACATCAAACCCACGGCAATCGACCGGATCGTAACTTGGCCTATACCGCCCCGACGCAAGCGCACGTGCGAGTTGGTCATTTAAGACGTCGCCAATGTACGAGCAGCCGTCGCCAAGACTGTCAATCCGACTTGCATTGGTGTCGTATCCGACGACATCGTGGCCCACCTCAACGGCCCGCATGGCGAGGGGTAAGCCGACATAACCCTGTCCGATGACCGCGACCTTCTGAGTTCCTTCTGACGCTGTGTTTCTGCTTCTCACGTTGCGACGCTTTGAGAAACTGGTCGGTGGAGATCCGAGATCGGTGTGCCGACGATGGACAGCCAGTGCAGCATCTCGCGCAGCGTTGTCGCGTCGGCATGTAGGTCGACGGCTTGGAACAGGTTTGGATCTATGGGAGGCGCGACAACGTGAGATATCAAGTTGTGAATCGGTCGTACGTCGGGTTCTCCGTGGGCAAGGCGGGCCTCATGGAGCTTTTCCCCAGGTCGTAGGCCGGTGAAAGTGACCCGTATCCGACGATCGCTCCGTTCGGCCAGCCGTGCAGCGACCTCAGCAATGCGGGCTGGGCTCCCCATGTCCAGAACGAGGACCTCGCCGTTCGTTCCGATTGCACCTGCTTGCACCACTAGTTGAACCGCCTCTTGGACGGTCATGAAGAAGCGGGTTGCATCGGGGTGGGTAACCGTCAACGGGCCACCAGATGCGATCTGCGCTTGGAAGGTCGCGAGCACGGATCCTCGGCTGCCAAGGACGTTTCCGAACCGCACGCTCAGGTAGGCCTTGTCATGTTGGGCGGCGACGGTTGCGGTCAGTCGTTCTGAGATCCGCTTCGTAAATCCAAGAACGCTCGTTGGATCGGCGGCCTTGTCAGTCGAGATGTTCACAAACCGCAACACTTGGTGCGATTGACATGCGGCAAGGACGTTCAGCGTGCCAAAGACGTTGGTCTTTATGGCTTCGGCTGGCCACATCTCGAGGAGGGGTAGGTGCTTGAGTGCAGCGGCATGGAACACGACCTCGGGTCGATGTTCCTCGAATATGGCGTGTAGTCCGCGCAAGTCTCGGATGTCGTTCACGACGAGACGACGGTCATTCAGCAGGGCCTGCCCTTCGATGGAGAGCTGCAGGGCGTGTAGTCCAGACTCGTCACGGTCGAGCATCACCAGCGATGACGGTGCATAGCGGTGGATTTGTCGACACAGCTCGGATCCGATTGAACCGCCTGCGCCGGTCACGAGGACGCGGTGTCCGGTCAGGTAGCTCGCAATCGAGTCGACATCGGTTTGGATTTCGTGACGTCCCAGAAGGTCGATCAGGCTGACGGCCCGGATGTCCGAGACGCTCACCGCCGGATTTGGCAACAGCTCGTTTACCGGTGGCAGAACCCGAACGTCTAGTCCGGCCGCCGAGGCACGCTGGGAGAGCTCTCGGATCAGGCTCGAATTGGCTCGGGCGATCGCGATTATCAGCGTGTCCGCGTGCAAACGCTTGGCGACCTCGGAGATCTCCTCCCTTCCTCCGGACACCCGGAGGTGTCGGATTTGCACCTGACGCTTCGCCGGGCTGTCGTCGAGCAGAGCGACGGGGGCGAACGGTGGGTTGTGCGAAGAGCGAAGAACGTCGATCACCTGCTCACCGCCATTACCCGCTCCAAAGATGATGGCCCTGCGTGCGGCGGTCTTGGATTCAGTAAGGAGTTCATGCCGGATTCGCCAACCGGCTCGCAGGCCCCCTGTCCCCACGAATGTGAATGCGCCGGCGGCCACGATCGAACTGACCGGGACGGCATGGCTTAGGAAGACGACGTTCGCCAACACGAGAATGGCTGTGCAATTGGCGATGGTTGTCGCAAGCGCTACGAACTCTTCGAAGCTCGCGTTCTTCCACTTGATCCGGTACAGCGAAACCGCGAAACCGATCCCGATCTGGGCGGCGATGACGACCTCAATGGCCTCGAGGACCCCGAACGTGAACACTCGTGAGGGCTTCAGATCGAACCGAAGTGCGGTCATCGCTAGGAGAGCAGTTGCCCAGACGACAGAATCGGTAACGGGCTCGATGACCGATCGATACCGCCTCAGAACGCTTTCGAGATCGGCCTGGCTGGTCACGAGCGTTGCGGAGGACCCCCGGCTACGTAGCGGGGCGCCGATCAGGTCCGACCTTTGCGTGGGCCGGCCTGACATGTCCATTCCCGTTCATCGCCACCTCGGGTGGACGAAGTGGCGCGTAGGCATACTTGTACCCGTACCCATAGCCGTATTCGCTTCCCACACCCGAAAAGCGAACCAGCTTGTTTAAGACGACACCCGTGAGGCGCACGCCTACCTGTTGCAGCAGCTCCGTCGCCCTTTGTAGTTCCGCTTCGGTTGTGTGACCCGCAGATACAACCATGAGTACGGCATCCGCGTAACGAGCAAGGATGAGCGCATCGGCCACCGGTAAGACCGGTGGGCTGTCCACGATCACCGTGTCAAAGGCACCCGCGAGCAAGCGAAAGATTGACCCCGCCTTGTCCGAACCCAGTAACTCGGCAGGGTTGGGTGGGACGAGTCCAGTCGCGAGCAACGCAAGCCCAGGGGTGTTTGGCACGGTCTGCAGGGACGACTTCAGTTCGTCGCGGCCGAGCAGAACATTGGTGAATCCAGGGACTTCACCTCGACCGAGAAACCCCCCGATGCGGGGACGCCGGAGGTCGCAGCCCACGACGACCACCCGTTCGCCTGCCTTTGCCAAGACCACGGCGAGGTTGACAACGGTCGATGTCTTGCCCTCGGATCCTGAGGAACTGGTGACAAGGATGGTCTTGAGCCGCCCGTTGTGGCCCGCGAACTGCATCGAGGTTCTGAGCGAACGGTACGCCTCGGTTGCAGGTGAAAAGGGGTCGATCTCGGAGATGATCGAGGTACCCGCGCGCTTCGCGCCGGGCACCTTCGGGATCATGGCCAGGACTGGCGTTCCGCCAGTCAATCGTTCTGCCTGAGCCTTTGTGTAGACCTTGTCGTCGAAATACTCGGCCACGAACGCAGCTCCGATCCCGAGCAAGAGGCCGATGACAAGACCCATCAGGCCATTGCGGACGGGTTTGGGCGAGCTCGGCGACTTAGGTACGGCAGCCGCCGAGACCACCTCGACACCTCCTGGAGAGACCGCTCCCGTGACTTCGATCTGGGCCAG
>DASPVS010000077.1:0-2412 GCA_035622235.1 Acidimicrobiales bacterium
GACCATAAGCGCATGAGCCGTGCTCGGGCTAAACCTTGTGAATGGACGAGGAGACCGCCGCCAAGGTTCTCGATCTCTTCGCGCGGCAACGTGCCTATAGAGCCTTCACGAAAGAGGTCGTCTCAACCGACGTGATCGATCTGCTCCTCGCGGCCGCTGTGCGCGCTCCGAGTGCCGAGAACCGCCAACCCTGGGAGTTCGTCGTGGTGCGCGATCCCGGCAGGCGCGCCCGGATAGGCAAGCTCACAGCTCGGGCGTGGGAAGCAGGAGGACGAAGTCATTCCGAAGGCCGCCTCGACCCCGCACTCCTCGCGGAGGTCGACGCAGGGGCCAGGGGTGGAGTCAGTTCAGCGCCGGTCCTGATAATCGTCTGCGCGGACATGGGCAAGTGTCACCCCGCAACGGTCGGCTCGTCGATCTTCCCCGCCGTCCAGAACTTGTTGTTGGCCGCGACCGCACTCGGTCTTGGTTCAGCACTCACGACCCTCACAACGGTTCTCGGCGACGAGCTCGCCGAGATCCTTCAACTTCCGGACCACGTCCAACCTGTCGCCGTGGTCCCGGTGGGTCATCCCACGCGTATCCTCGAGCGTTCGGTCCGCGAACCGTTTGATTCACACACCCACGACGAGGTGTTCGGGTCTCCCTGGCGCGTGGGCGCGTCGTAGGGTTGACCGACATGGATGACGCACTCGAGGGTTACGAGTCAGGTGCTTTCACCAGCGAGGGGAAAACCCGCGAAGTCTTCAGGACAGGATCGGGTCCCGCAGTCATCGTCATAAGCGAGCTACCCGGGATCACTCCTGCAGTTGCGGAGTTCGGCAGGAAGGTGGCGCGCCAAGGACTCTCAGTGGTGCTCCCGTGCCTCTTCGGACGGCCGGGCCGTCCGCCATCGATGGGCTATGAGCTCAAGTCGTTGGTTCAGTGCTGTATATCAAACGAATTCTCCGAAATGGCGCTGCGGCGTACGAGCCCGATCACCAAATGGCTCCGTGCCCTTGGTGCTGAAGAGCACGAGCGGTGCGGGGGGCCCGGCGTCGGAGTCGTCGGGATGTGCTTCACGGGGGGATTCGCTTTGGCGATGATGGTGGACGAACGCGTCCTCGCTCCCGTGCTAAGTCAGCCATCGCTTCCCTTTCCGATCGGCAAAGCGCGAAAGCGCGACCTCGGGATCAGCGACGATGACCTCGCGCATGTAAAGAAGCGCGCAGCGTCGGGAACCTGTGTCCTGGGTCTGCGCTTCTCCAACGATCCGATGTCACCCGGCGAACGCTTCGCGCGACTGAAGGAAGAACTCGGGGACGCCTTCATCGCGGTCGAGCTCGACTCGTCGCCTGGCAACCCACACGACCATCCCAAGGGATCTCATTCCGTCCTCACGGAGCACCTGCAGGACTCTCCGGGCACCCCTTCTCGAGACGCACTCGAAACGACGCTCGCCTTTTTCCGCGAAAGGCTCTTGCCCGTCTCGTAGCTCTGCATTGAGAGTCCGGGCTCCGCAGAGGAAAGGTCTGCCATGGAGAAACTCATCTATCTCCTTTGGGGAGAGGGTGATGCGGAGTCGGGCGACTTACTCCGGTCCCAGCTTCTCACCGAGGTAGCTCCCGAGCTCGCACGTCAAGGCGTGTACGGCGTTGGGATCAACGTGCATGACTCTGAGGCTGCGAAAGCTCCGCCTCCGGTACCGATACCCACTGGCGAACTTCCACATGTGGCCGAGGTCTCTTTGTGGGTCGACTGCTACGACCGGCGGGCTGAGCTAGAAAAATGTTTATCCGGCATCGGAGCTCGGATGGCCGGGTACCTGGTCGTCGAGTCTCTTTACGATGACTATGGCACCACGAAGTACTCCTCTCCCCGCGACTGGCCGGATGGCGAAAGATCCCCCGGGGTCCTCACCGTCGCTCTCATCCACAAGCCGGCCAACCTGCCCTACGAGGTGTGGATCCGTCGCTGGCACGGCACGCAATCACCGTTGTCGGCTGAACTTCAACCTCGTACCAGGTACGTGAGAAACGAAGTCGTGAGGCCCGTCACGGCTAACGCCCCCGAGGTAGACGGCATCGTCGAAGAGGCTTGGCCATCCGCTGAACACGTTTCGGACCCGATGTTGTTCTACAACGCGTCTGACAGCCGTCAGCTCAACGATCACATCGAACGGATGCTCGAAAGCGTGAACGCATGCCTCGATCTCGGGCGACTGAGGAGCAATACGATGAGTGAGTTCCTCATTCTGGGATTGTGACAAGACCTGCCAGCGTCCAGATCGGTCAGATCGAGGATGCCGCCAGCGCGTCGGCCTCTCTGAGTCGCCCGGCCATGGCCTTGAGCAACTTGCGCTGCACTGACGGAGCTCTGCTCATAAGTTTGCGGAGGCTCTTCGCGTCGATTTCGAGCACGTCCAGATCTGTG
>DASPVS010000078.1:0-2157 GCA_035622235.1 Acidimicrobiales bacterium
TTCACCTTCAGGCCGTCGGCAGAGAGATCCCGGACAACGGACATTGCGCTCTCTCCGAGAGTATTGCTCACCGGGATCTTGATGAACACGTTCGATCCCCACGACCCGATATAGCGGGCCTGGGCCCGCATCTCGTTGAAGTCGTCCGTGAAGACTTCGAAACACACCGGCCGATCCGAGACGCACTCGAGAACCGTTCGGGCGAACCCTTCGTAGTTCAGAACCCCAGCCTTTCGCATCAAGGTGGGATTGGTCGTGAACCCGGAAACAATCGGGTTCTGAGCGAGCCGCTGGATCCCCTCGAGGTCAGCCCCGTCTGCGAACACCTTGACGGCCAGTCTGGGGGGTTGATCCATGTCGGCCCTTTCCGCCATTCGAGTTTTGTCTTCGTCGTGACGGTACATGGTGGCGACCGCCCCGGGGAAGGGAACTTCGAGCTGGTCGCGAAACGTTCACCGCGGTTTACCTTCCGGTATCGCTTTCATCACGTCTGGGAAATCGGACTCGACGCTTCGGCGTGGAATCCTCACTCTTGGAGATGATCCAGTCAGCCGCCTCGGCGAGGCTGGAGACCGACAGGTCCTGGCCCACAGGGGGTCGCTCGCTGTAGCCGGCGTCGATGAAAACGGTGCGACAGCCGGCCCGCTTGCCCGCTTCGACATCGCGCCACCGATCGCCCACCATGACGCTCTGCGCCAGGTCAATCCCAAGGTCCCCCGCTGCTCTGAGCAGGAGTCCGGGCGACGGCTTCCGGCAGGAGCAACCGTCATCGTCGTCGTGCGGACAGACGTAGGCACCTGCGATCGGCAGAACGTCGGCAAGTTGTCGGTGGAGGTGCTCGACGGTACCCGGGGCCAGCGCTCCTCGAGCAATGTCGGGCTGGTTGGTGACAACCACGAGCACGAAGCCGGCCTGCACAAGTGCCCGGCACGCAGAGGTGACGCCGGGCAGCAACTCGAATTGCTCGATGTCTGCCGGCGGATAGGGCCGGCCGTCCCGGATCACTGCACGGTTCAATACCCCGTCGCGGTCGAGAAAGACCGCCGGTCGGCGGGGCGCCGTCCTACGACTAATCGATCCCGTCCTTGTCCAAGTCTTCGAGCATGGACTTCAGCGAACTCTCCAGCGCCTCCCTGGATCCCAAGGTATTCGTCCACCCGAGCTCTCTGATTAGGTTCGTGTTCAGTCGCACGATGGGTACGTCGCCCTTCCAGCCGCGATCCCCGCCCGAGAAGATGTACTTCGTGCCACCCGGATCCAATCCTGAAATCTCAACGGCCAGGTCGGCGATCTCTCGTACGGTGATGTAATCGCCGGTGGCTACGTTGAACGCCGCGTAAGGACGAGGACCGGTTTCGGCGGCCAGCAGGACCGCTTGAACCACGTCAGTGACGTGGATGTAGGACTTCGACTGATTGCCGTCGCCGAGAATTTCCAACCTGGTTGGATCCTCCTGTAGGCGCCGCAGGAAGTCGAATCCGACCCCGTGCGTCTGGCGTGGACCCACCACGTTGCCGAAGCGGAATACACACGCATTGAGGCCAAACATGTAACAGTACGACGCAATGAGGGCTTCTCCGGCAAGCTTGCTCGCACCGTATGTTGACACGGGGACAAGCGGCCCATGGTTCTCCGTCGCCTCGTACGCGCCGAGGTCTCCATAGACACCGCTCCCAGAGGCATAGAGAACGAGCTCGGAGCCTGTCAGGCGCGCCGCTTCGACGACGTGATGCGTCAGCACAGTGCCCTGGTCGAAATCCACAGCCGGCTCAGTAGCGGCCCGAGCGATGTCTGGGTTCGAAGCCAGATGGATGACGGTCTTCGACGCTTTCATGGCCTTTTCGAGTGCCGGCAGGTCCGTGACGTCTCCCCGAACGATCCTGAGCCGACGATCATCCCGATGCGCGGCGAGATGCCACTCCTTCCCTGAGGAGAAATTGTCGAAGACGGTTACCGACTCGGTCTCCGGATCGGCAAGAAGGCGGTCGACGAAATGGCTCCCGATGAATCCGGCGCCTCCCACGATGCAGGCGCGCCCGAGGGTGTCCGTGCGGACTTCGTCATTCATTCCAGCGACTCCCACTTCGTGGCTCTGGTTGACAACGAAGGGTGTGAGACGAGCAAGTGCCACATCACTGCGCACAGGCCCTCGGTGTG
>DASPVS010000079.1:0-2049 GCA_035622235.1 Acidimicrobiales bacterium
GAGGACCGGGAATTGCTCAATCGCGCGATCGATGGCTGGCGCACGATCGTGACGCCGCTCATGGGCCACTCCCATCCGCAGGTTGTCGATGACCGACAGGCCGGGGAAGATGCCGCGACCTTCGGGGATGTACATGAGGCCGAGCCTGCGAATGCGGTGTGCGGGCAGACGTGTGATCTCCTTGCCATCGAAGGTCACTCGCCCAGCAGCGGGGGTCACCAAACCGGAGACGGCTCGGGCAAGGGTGCTCTTTCCAGCTCCATTGACACCGAGTACGGCAAGCACGTTTCCTGGCCGAACGGAGAACGAGACCCCGAAGAGGGCCTGAGACGTCCCATACCGCACGTCGAGGTCGTCGACCTGCAGGATCGGTTCGGTCACAGAACTACCTTCCCCGCTCCGGCGGTCCAAACTGCGCACGCTTTAGAGGCTCGTTGTCTCCGAGATAGGCGGCCTGAACCGCTGGATCATTGCGAATCTCGTCTGGCGAGCCAGCCGAAATCAGCTGTCCGAAGTCGAGCACGAACACGGTGTCCGAGAGGGAGAGAACCGCAGCGATGTCGTGCTCGACGATGACGAGTGAGAGCGGATGATCGGTCTGGTCGATGATCCGCCGGAACACCCCCATGAGGTTCTCCGACGCCCTCATGTCGAGCCCCGAGAGCGGTTCATCGAGCAGAACGACGTGTGGATCGCTGGCGAGGGCGCGGCCAACCTCAACGAGCCTGACAATGCCGAGGGGCAACGCCGCCACCGGGACGTTGGCCACCTGCGTGAGATTCAGAAGCTCGAGCAGCCCGTCCACCCGATCGGTTTCGCTCTTGGGGGGTGGGAGCACGCTGCGGGGATCGATCATGTCCCGCCACAGCCGCTTTGGCGCCACCCGGGCGCGGTACGCGAGGACCAGGTGCTCGCGAACCGTCAATCCCAAGAAGAGCTCCGGCTGTTGAAATGTCCGGGCCATACCTCGCCGGGATCGTGACCGGACAGAGACGTTCGACACGTCCTCCCCACGCAGCCACACCCGCCCCCTGTCTGGGCGAAGAAGCCCGGACAGGACGGCAAGGAGCGTCGACTTACCCGCCCCGTTGGGCCCGACCAGGCCGGCAATGCTTCCCTCGGCGACGGCAATGGACACGTCCGACAGGGCTGCCAGCCCACCGAAGTGAACCGTGACCTGGTCTGCGGACAGCGCACTCCCGGCGTCAGAGGATGACCCCGTTGCAGGTTCGGAGTTCAGACTCGCCGAGGTCACGACAGACGCTCCACCACTCTGAGCTCGGAGTCGACGGAATCCACACCCATGGTTTGCGGGCTGAGGTCTTCCGGAGTCGCGTGGTCACCGATATGTGCCGGGGACCGGCCGAGGAGCAGATGCCGCAATCGCCGGCTCTGCTCGGCCAACACGCCCTCGGGGTACTTCGCGGCAGAGATGGCCCCCAGACCGAAGAGCACCGGCAGTGCATTGGTCGTCCACTCCGGAAGATACGCCTGCGTGAGTGCCGGCAGCATGACAAACGCCAGACCGGCGATCAGCGCCGCGGCGTTCGAGCGCACTCCTATGGTCACGAGGACCGCAAGCCAGACCAGCCCGGCGAAGGTTGCGAACTCGGTCGGCTGGAACGTGGTCTGCGCGAGTGCCAGTAATCCCCCTCCGATGCCGGCGATGAGTGCGGCGAGCCCACCGGCGATCACCTTCATGTGCACCACGCTTATACCCGAGGTCTTGGCTCCCGCTTCGCTCCAACGCGCGGCATTCAGGGCGAGCCCGGTGGTGGAACGCCGGAAGTTCAGGATGAAGATCGACGTCAGGACAAATGCGACCAGGCAGAGGTACGCGTACGTCAGGTCGGACGAGGCGAAGCTCGGCCGATTGAGGGTCAGCCCCAGGCCCTGGTTGACGAAGCTCGGCAGGGTGAACACCAAGTTCTCCATGAGAAGCCCGAAGGTGAGGGTCACGAGGGCCACGTAGAGGTCGCCGAGGCGAATGCTGAGAAACCCGACGATCACACCGAGGACCATCGCCACCAGGCCTCCGGCGACAACGGC
>DASPVS010000080.1:0-3368 GCA_035622235.1 Acidimicrobiales bacterium
GCTCTTCCCCTCAACACGGCCATCTATTCGCACGGGCACATCGATCACGTTTTCGGAGTGCCGGTGTTCGAGGAAGAAGCAACGTCGAAGGGATGGGCCGCGCCGACCGTCATCGCTCACGAAGCTCTGCCGGCGCGCTTCGACCGTTACGTGCTGACGGCGGGCTACAACGAAGTCATAAATCAACGCCAGTTCCAGGTGCCGGGTCTGCGTTGGCCCACTGAGTACCGCTATCCGGACCGGACCTACGCTCGACGACTCGACATCGAAGTCGGTGGGCGCCGGTTCGAGCTGCATCACGCCAGAGGCGAAACGGACGACCACACCTGGACCTGGTTCCCCTCCGAGAAGGTTCTCTGCTGTGGTGACCTCTTCATATGGGCTTCTCCGAACGCCGGGAACCCGCAGAAGGTCCAGCGCTATCCGCGCGAATGGGCGGCCGCGCTCCGGGAGATGGCGGAGCTCGAGCCCGAAGCTCTCCTGCCCGGACACGGTTTCCCTGTTTTGGGCGCCTCTCGCGTTCAGTCAGCTCTCGCCGACACCGCAGAGTTACTGGAGTCACTCGTCGACCAGACTCTCGCGCTCATGAACGATGGAGCCCGACTCGACGACGTGCTTCACAGCGTGAAGGCGCCGCAGCGCCTTGTCGATCGGCCGTATCTGCGACCGATCTACGACGAGCCTGAGTTCGTCGTGCGCAACATCTGGCGTCAGTACGGCGGCTGGTACGACGGCAACCCCGCATCGTTGAAACCAGCCCCCGACTCGTCCCTCGCACGCGAGCTCGCGGACCTGGCAGGCGGGGCAGGCCAACTCGCCGATCGTGCTCTGGCTCTCGCGGAAACCGGCGACGAGGAGAAGCTCCGGTTGGCCGGGCATCTCATCGAAATGGCTTCCCAGGCAGCTCCCGAGGACTCCGCTATCCACAAGGCCCGAGCCCGGGTGTTCTCGGTCCGGGCCGAGGCCGCCACCTCGACGATGGCAAAGGGAGTGTTCGCGTGGGCGGCGCGTGAATCGGAGGGCCGTGTGGGGGGTGCGGGTCCTCAATCTCGCTGACGGGCCCCCAATCTCGCTCAAATGCCCGCAACTCACGCTTTCGGCGTGGGTCTTTCCGAACTTCTACTCAGCAAGCACGGTTGGCTAGTCTCGACCGCGTGACGCCCCAGCCCCCCGGTACACGCGGTGTAGGCGCGCCCGCGACGGCCGGTCGCGGGTCACCGGAGGCAGTCAGTACCTCTCTCCGTAAGTGTCTCCCTAAGTGGCGGCTGGCCCTGTGGCTTCTCGTCATTCCCGTCGTGCTCGGTGGCTGCGACGTTCCGAGCTTCTGGCAGAACCACGGCGCCACGAAAACGGCTCAAGACGAATTCAGCCTCTATGTGGGAACCACGCTCGCCGCTGTGATAATCGGAGTACTCGTCGGAGGTTTGATCCTCTGGGCCGTCATACGCTACAGACGTCGGTCAGACGAGATCCCCCGGCAGTTCCAATACCACGTGCCCCTGGAGATCACTTACACGATCATCCCGATCGTCATCGTCTTGATCATCTTCGGATTCACCTTCGTAACGGAGAACAGTGTCGATGCCATCGTCCACCAGCCCTACAGCAAGGTGCACGTAACCGCATTCCAGTGGGGATGGAAGTTCGACTACACGTACCAGAAGAAATACGTCGAAGGTGCGCAGCTCCAGAATCCCGACAACGTGGGGCTCGACGGTCGCACCTGTCTCGAATCAGCCCCTGAACCCTCCTACTGCAATGGCCCGGGTCTTGTGATGCCGGTGGGCAAGACCATGGAGATCACGTTGACCTCCAACGACGTAGTCCATGGCTTTTACGTGAACGCCTTCAACTTCAGCCGTTACGCCCAACCCGGTATAAGGAACGTCTTCGACTTCAACGTCCTAAGGGCCGGTATATACCGCGCACAATGCACACAGCTTTGTGGTCTCTACCACTCGAAGATGTTCTTCCACGTCGTCGCCCTTCCCGTGCCGCAGTTCCAAGCCTGGCTCAGAAGCGACCAGCTGACGCCCGACTCGCAGCCCGCACCCCAGAGCCAGGGATCCGGCGCCAACAGCCAGCTCCCGCCCGCCTACCCGCCCAGCTCACATGCAGGAAATCTCCCCCAGACCGGAACATCCTGAGGTGAACGCATGACGCTTCTCCAACAACGCCAACCTGCGCCGAGCGAAGAGCACGAGGCGCACGAGGCGCAACCGCGTTTCGTCCTCAAATGGCTGACGAGCACCGATCACAAAGTGATCGGGCTCAGCTACATGATCACCTCGGTCATCATCTTCTACATCGCCGGTTTGATGGCGCTGTTCATCCGTGCACAACTCACGGTCCCGAACAGCTCGTTTCTGAGCCTCCAGACGTACAACGAGTTGTTCACCATGCACGGCAGCCTGATGCTGTACCTGTTCGCAGGACCGTTCGCGTTCGGCGGGCTCGCCAACTACATCGTCCCCATGCAGGTGGGCGCGCCGGACATGGCCTTTCCGAGGCTCAACGCGCTCTCCTACTGGCTGTATCTGAGCGGCGCGATCACGATGACCCTCGGTTTCGTGACAGCGGGAGGAGCCGCTTCTTTCGGCTGGGTCGCCTACGCACCTCTTTCCACTTCCCAGTTCTCTCCTGGAGCGGGGGCGGACCTTTGGATCCTCGGGATCGCGCTGACGGGATTCTCCGCGATCTTCACGGGAGTGAACCTCGTAACCACGATCTTCTACTTGCGCGCGCCCGGGATGACGATGTTCCGGCTCCCGATCTTCACGTGGAACATGCTCGTGACGGCGCTTCTCATCCTGATCGCGTTTCCTGTTCTCACCTCGGCAATGGTGATGCTCTTCGCGGACCGCCACTTCGGGTCGCACATCTATTCGGTCCAAGGCGGAGGATCGCCGATCCTCTACCAGCACCTCTTCTGGTTCTTCGGACATCCGGAGGTCTACATCCTCGCCTTGCCCTACTTCGGCATCGCCACGGACGTAATCCCTGTCTTCTCCAGAAAGCCCCTCTTCGGGTACAAGGGGATGGTCTTCGCGACGATGGCCATCGCGGCATTGTCTACCGGCGTGTGGGCGCACCACATGTTCACGACAGGAGCGGTGTTGCTGCCCTTCTTCTCGCTGCTCTCTCTTCTCATCGCAGTTCCGACGGGGATCAAGTTCTTCAACTGGATCGGGACGATGTGGCGTGGACAGCTCAGCTTCAAGACTCCGATGTTGTTCTGCATCGGATTTCTGTTCGCGTTCTTGATGGGTGGGCTGACCGGCGTCATGCTCGCGTCCCCCCCGATAGATTTCGCCACGCACGACACGTATTTCGTCGTCGCCCACTTCCACCAGGTGCTCTTCGGCACC
>DASPVS010000081.1:0-3238 GCA_035622235.1 Acidimicrobiales bacterium
GGTCACGAGGTCGTAAGTGCGCTGGCGCGACTGACGGCCGCCTCTGTATGTGACCGAGACGAAGGAAGGCGTGAGCGGCTCGAGCTCGCGCAGCGTCTTCACGAGCGTCCGCTGCTCTTCGTCGCTCTTAGGTGGGAAGAACTCGAACGAGTACGTCGGACCCTTCTCGAGAAGGTCGACTATCGCTGCCATAGTCGAACAAGCTTATCCCCGAACGTTCGATTTGGCCTATCCGCCGGCTCGTCTCTCCGCAGCATCGACCGTGTTGCGAAGCAGCAGCGCACGTGTCATCGGACCTACCCCACCGATACGCGGTGTTATCCAGCCTGCAACGTCGGCGACGTCAGCTTCGACATCGGAGAGGAGCTTCTTGCCCTCGAAGGAAGTGCCTGCGCCGACGACAGCAGCACCGGGCTTCACCCAGTCACGTTTCACGAGCCCCGCGGAGCCAGCCGCGGCGACCACTATGTCCGCGGTCCTCACATAAGGAGCGAGATCGGGTACTCCGGTGTGAACGACGGTGACAGCTGCGTTACAACCTGGCCTTTTCAAGGTGAGCAACATGGCGAGAGGTCTGCCGATCGTAAGTCCCCGACCGATGATCACCACGTGTCGCCCTTCGACGGGAACATCGTAGAAATGCAACAACTCGAGGATTCCCGCCGGCGTACAAGGAAGGGGCCCTGGCTTTCCCATTACGAGCAACCCGAGATTTATCGGATGAAGACCGTCGCCGTCCTTGGCGGGGTCGATCGCCAGTAGCGCTTCTTCTTCGTCCAGTCCCTTGGGCAGCGGGATCTGGAGGAGGATGGCGTGAACCGCCGGATCGGCGTTGTACCGGGAAATGACCTCGAGAAGGTCCTTCTCCCCGATCGACGCAGGCAAGTGCTCGTCGATGGTCGCTATTCCGACACTCGAGCAATCGTCTTGCTTCATCGCCACGTACCGCGCACTGGCCGGGTCGTCGCCGACCAGAATCGTTCCGAGCCCGGGAGTTATGCCTTCGGCACGAAGGCGCGCAACGCGTCTTTTGAGCTCCTCGCGGATGTGACCTGCAACCACCTCACCGTCGAGCAGCTTCGCGCTCACGAACTTCTCCTCTCGATTTTGTCGATGCTCTCGATCCTTTCGACCCTCCGGACCCTCTCGGTCCTGTCGATCCTCGGAACCGTCTCGCCCCTCTTCGGCCCTGTCGATCCTCCCAGCCATCTCGCCCCCTCGACCCTCTTGCCCGAGCGGAGATTCAGTGACGGAAATGCCGCTCGCCGGTCACGACCATCGCGATCCCGTGCTCGTCCGCAGCCGCGACGACCTCCGCGTCGCGCACCGATCCTCCCGGCTGGACGACCGCGGCCACACCTGACGAAGCGATGACGTCGAGACCGTCCCTGAAAGGGAAAAATGCGTCGCTCGCCGCAGCACCTCCCCTCGCGCGCTTCCCGGCCTTGCGCACGGCTATCTCCGCCGCTTCCACGCGACTCTGTTGCCCGGCGCCTACGCCGAAGGCCTGTCCGCCTTCGGCGATCACGATCGCGTTCGACGAAGTTCGTCCACAGACACGCCAGGCGAGCTCGATGTCGCGCCACTGCTCTTCGGTGGGAACTGCCTTGGTGGCGACCTGCCATTCAGAGCGTGTCGTCTCGAAGTCGTCACGGTCCTGTACGAGAAAGCCATCCCCCAAGGTGCGCACGTGCAAGACGCTCTGTGAGTGCGGCGGGGCCTCCAGCAACCTCGTGGCTTTGCGACGAACGGACAAGATCTCGATCGCCGACGCTTCCCACGAGGGCGCGATGATGACGTCCGCCTGAGGTCCCTCTGCGACTGCTCGCGCAACCTCGGCGGTGCATGCGCCTCCGAGCGCCACCACTCCGCCGAACGCGGAGATCGGATCGCAGTCGAGCGCTCGCCGGTACGCTTCGGAAAGGTCGTCGGTCACCGCAACGCCACAAGGGTTCGCGTGTTTCACGATCACGACGCCGACTTCGCCGCTGCGAGGCACTTCTTGTGCGAGGCGCCACGCGGCGTCGGCATCGAAAAGGTTCAAGTAGGAGAGCGCGCTTCCGCCGTGCTGGACAACTGCATCCCACCAACTGGTGGTTTCGGCGCGCCGGTAACGGGCACCGCGCTGGTGCGGGTTCTCGCCGTAACGCAGTTCCTCCGCTCGCTCGAGCGACAGATGCAGCGTCGGCGCAAGCGCGTCCCGCTCACCGCCCGCTCCCCCGTCGTCGAGCCATCCGACGATGGCCGCGTCGTACGCGGCCGTGTGTGCGAACGCAGCGCGTGCGAGTCGCCTCCGGGTGTCTGCGGACAACGCGCCGGATTCGCGTAACTCGGCGAGGACCGCGTCGTAGTCGGCGGGGTCGACGACGACGCCCACATGTGCGTGGTTCTTCGCCGCCGCTCTCACCATCGTCGGGCCCCCCACGTCGATCATCTCGATCGACGGGCGGTCACTGAACGGATAGAGGTTGCAGACGACGAGGTCGATCAGCCCGATTCCTCGCTCCTCGAGATCGGCGAGGTGCTGGGTGTCGGACCGGTCGGCGAGGATCCCGCCGTGGACGAGCGGGTGCAGCGTCTTCACGCGCCCGCCGAGCATCTCCGGTGCGCCGGTGAGCTCAGCGACCTCGATGTGTTCGACACCCGCCTCTTCGAGGGCCGCGGAAGTGCCCCCGCTCGCGACGAGCTCCCAGCCGAGGTCCCGCAGACCTCTGGCGAAGGGTAGGAGGCCGGTCTTGTCGTAAACCGAGACGAGTGCCCTCACCGTCGCAAGACCTCCTTCCGCTCCACGCCGACGCGATCCGTACCGGCCTCGCGCTCCACGCCGACGCGATCCGTACCGGCCTCGCGTTCCACGCCACCCGCCGCACTTCTGGACAGTTCAAGCTCCGCCGGGTCCCCCCCGCGCTCTAAAACCGCGAGCACCGCGTGGACCGTTGCCGGATACAACCGTCTCTCCACTTCTTTGATTCGCTCATGAAGGATGCTCTCGTCGTCCCCGGCAACCACCGCTACCTCCTCTTGCGCTAGGACCGGTCCCGAGTCGACCTCCAACTCGGCCAGGTGCACGCTGCACCCGGTCACATCGACACCGGCGGCAAGCGCGTCGCGCACTGCGTGCCATCCGGGGAACAACGGCAAGAGCGCGGGGTGGGTGTTCAGAACACGGTGGGGATAGGTGTCGTGGACCGACTCTCCGAGAACCGTCCCGAAACCCGCCATTGCAACGAGATCGACC
>DASPVS010000082.1:0-2124 GCA_035622235.1 Acidimicrobiales bacterium
CACCGGAATCCGAGAGCGCTCGCAACAAGGAGCCGTACTCGGCGACCTCGTCCAGCCGCTTGCGGAGGTTGTCGTCCGGATCCTTGCACGGTGTCGCACAAACATCGTCGAGATCAGCGAGCACTGGTCGGATCAGTTCGCGAACGTCTGGCAGCGCCGACGCCTGTTCCGGCACGCGCTCTTCAACGAGGTCCCAGTTGTCGTTGAACGCGACCGCGAGTGAGCGAAGGGCCTCGAACTTGATCCCCGAAGCGATGAGCAACAGCAGAGGTCGGGCAAATTGTTGATCGGCGAGGATCTCGTCCCGGAACATTGCCCAACGGTGTTCGAAGGCGACCTGCGAGCTCACCTCGTCGAGAACCTCCACCCTAGGAGGCAAGCCAGCTTCGATCGGGTTCTCGGACAGCAGGCGCTGCGCGAACGAGTGCAGCGTGCCGATAGCGGCGCCATCGAGCTGGTCGAGTGCCCTGTGGAAGCGCTCCTCCTCGACTCCGTCGTCAGCCCCTTCGGCTTTGCGCTCGAGCTCGCGACGAATGCGGTCCCGAAGCTGCGCCGCGGCCTTTTCCGTGAAGGTGATCGCTGCGATCGACTCGAGCTCCACACGACCGCTCGCCACGATCGCGATCACACGGTTCACGAGCGCGGTCGTCTTCCCCGAGCCCGCGCCGGCGTCGACGAAGAGGGTCGCCTCGAGTTCCTCCGTTATTCGATTGCGGGCGTCTAGGTCCGGCGCAGGCGCCGGCTCGTCCACGCCTTCAGCTGTCACGGCCGGGATAGTAGGCGGCTGCTGTTACGGCGCCATGGGTGGAATGGCGCCTTTGGGCGATCGGAAGCTCAGGGTCAGGCCGTCAGAACTTGCTTCTGGTGCCACAATGTTCCTTGTGACCAGGAAGATCCCCGAGGAAGAACCCTGCGATGAAACCGCCAGGAAATTCAACCATCTGAGAACAACGCGGCTGCGCTCGGACTACGAAAGCGCGTTCAACGATTGGGAAGAGGTAGATGACGCGACAACCTGGGAGGAGGCAATCGCGGATGGCTTGACGTAGCCGTTCTGAGGCGTCGCAGTCTGAGACCTCGCTTGGGCTTCTCTTTTCCTCCTTTGTGCATGACATACAACGTGCGTCGGACTTGTGATCCGAGATCCTTGTCCACAATCCGAACAGGACCAGTGGCCTTCGTCGAACCAGACGAGATTCTCATGGTGGAAGAACTTCTTCGGGATGAGGGCACCGGATTCGAGTGCACGCTCACGTTGCACCGAGTCCTGGCGTCGTGACAAGCGCCTCGACACCATGAACTTTTCGGCCGTTCGATTCCCCTTCAGGGCGTTGCACTTGGCGCACGCGAGCCGGAGGTTGTCGACAATGCTTCTTCCGCCACGGCTTCGAGGCACGACATGATCGAGCGTCGGTGCGCGCTTGCCGCTACCGAATAAGCAGCCCAATAGAAACAGGTCGGGCCGTCACGCTCGATGACCTTGGCGATCTTCCTGGCACGCCGTTCTGGATAGCTGAGCTTCATGCTTGGTTTCACGGACGGAACTGTCGCGCACGGGTGTAACAAGACCTCTGTGGCTTGCGCCGGGCTGGTGAATGAAAGATGGCCCTAACGCGCAGCGGCGAGCAACGACGTGAACTGCGGTCCCGGAGTGCCGATACCAGTGGCGTCGTCCCACCCGGGTACCGCGGTGAGGCCCCGGTCGAAACCGAACGTGATGAGGAAGTAATCAATCCCGAGCGACGGTTGCAAGGGGTTCACGTACGCAGGGATGACCGCCGCGGTTGGTGCCGGAGCACCGGTGACGTCGATGAACGCTCCGGCGGTGCCCTTACGCGCCAAGTCGTAGAGCGTGGGGTTTATGAATCCGAAGCGTTCGCCGGCTTCTTGGCTGGCGAGTGCGTCCGTTGCGGCGACGAGCTGAGTCGAAAGGCTCGTACCGCCATCACGTTGGACGCCCCACTGGAGGACACCGTTGAAGTTCTGCGTTATGCCGACGAGCATTCCTGATAGGACGTCACCGGCGAACATCGAGATGTCGGGAATGCCTCTACCCGGTGGGGACCCGACGGGCACCACTCCCAGTTGATATTTCGGGCGCGCGAACACGTCGGAGAAGCCTCC
>DASPVS010000083.1:0-10695 GCA_035622235.1 Acidimicrobiales bacterium
GAAGTAGCCGAGCGCTTCGGCGTCCTTGTCGAACGCGGGCTCGGAGGGGGTGGGTAGTCGTGACGATGCCCTATTACGTCGCCCCCGAGCAGGTCATGAAGGACCGAGCCGAATACGCGCAGAAAGGCATCGCGCGCGGCCGCGCGCTCGTCGCAACTCTGTTCGGCGACGGCGTTCTCATAGTCGCCGAGAACCCCTCCCGCTCCCTGCACAAGGTGAGCGAGATCTACGACCGCATCGCCTTCGCCGGCGCCGGAAAATACAACGAGTTCGACCAGCTCCGGGTCGCCGGGGTGCGCCACGCGGACACGAAGGGCTTCGCCTTCAGCCGAGAAGACGTGGACGCCAGGTCTCTTGCGAACCTTTACGCGCAGTACCTCGGCAACGTGTTCACCCACGAGATGAAGCCGCTGGAGGTCGAGATCCTCGTCGCCGAGCTCGGCGCAGACGGCCGGCCCGACCAGCTCTACCACATCGCCTACGAGGGAACGATCACGGACGAGGACAGATTCGCAGTGTTGGGTGGGGACGCAGAGACGATCACGGAACGATTCACCACCTCTTATCGCGACGGATGGGCTCTGGACGAGGCGCTTCGAGCTTCGGTGGCTGCTCTCGGAGGGCCGGACAGGACGCTCTCGGCTTCGGATCTCGAAGTAGCGGTCCTCGCCAGGGGAAATGGTCGGCGTGCTTTTCGAAGGATCACGACCGACGAGCTCGCCGAACGGTTGGGCGCGGCCACAGACCAATAGGGTCGATCGAGGCGCCGTTGCGAAGGCGTCGGCGAGGCCAGACCTGTCCGCCGATCAGCCGGAACTGCCCGCCGATCAGCAAGACCCGCCTGGCGATCAGCAAGACCCGCCTGGCGATCAGCCAGGTTCGCACCCCTCGGGCCCTCCGGCTCCTCCGGGCTGCGGACCAATTTCGCCCCCATCGTCGAAAACGGCCTCAACCTGGTCGGCCAGGAGCAATTGGCGGGCTTCCTCCGCCTGATCCGCCTCCACCAGCACATCCAGCGTCCTGGGCAGAGGGTACGGCCCATCGGGCGCACCGCTCAGCTGAGCGAGTATCCCGTCGGCGCCCAGCCGGGCGACCAGCACCCGGCCCTCGAACGTCGACCCGACCGTCGTCAAGCGGACCATCGAGTGCCGAACCATCCGCGAGAGGCTACGTCGATAGCCGCTCGCTCGGCACTACCGTGGAACTTGGTGGAACGTCGGATATTCGGTCTCGAGAACGAGTACGGGGTGACTTGTACCCTGCGTGGCCAACGCCGTCTCAGTCCCGACGAAGTCGCCCGCTACTTGTTCAGGCGTGTGGTCAGCTGGGGACGTTCGTCGAACGTCTTTCTCGAAAACGGTGCTCGGTTATACCTCGACGTAGGCAGTCATCCCGAGTACGCGACACCCGAGTGCGATTCGATCGTAGATCTCGTAGCCCACGACAAAGCTGGCGAACGGATCCTCGATCACCTCGTTGCAGGAGCAGAGGCACGACTGCGGGAGGAGGGTATCCGCGGAGTCGTGTACCTCTTCAAGAACAACACCGACTCGGCCGGCAATTCCTACGGATGCCACGAGAACTACCTCACCAGCCGTCGCGACGATTTCGCTCACTACACAGAAGTTCTGATCCCGTTTCTAGTGAGCCGACAGGTATACAGCGGGGCGGGCAAGGTTCTGCAGACGGCCCGAGGTGCAGTTTTCTGCCTTTCTCAACGCGCCGAGCACATCTGGGAAGGCGTCTCTTCTGCGACGACCCGTAGCAGGCCGATAATCAACACTCGCGACGAACCACACGCTGATGCAGAGCGCTTCCGCCGCTTGCACGTCATCGTGGGTGATTCGAACATGAGCGAGTATGCGACCTTTTTGAAGGTCGGTGCGACGAGCATCTTGTTGCGGATGCTCGAGGACCCGGGAACGGTCCTGCGGGATCTCACGCTTGAAAATCCGATCCGCGCGATCCGAGAGATCAGTCACGATCTCACGTGCCGCCGGAAGGTGCGCCTTGCAAACGGCAGGGAGGCGAGCGCCCTCGACATCCAATCCGAGTACTTGACGAGAGCTCTCAGGTACCGCGACAGCCATGGATTCTCAGCTCAAGAGGACAGGGCGCTGGACATGTGGGAACACTGCCTCAAGGCGTTGGAGGCCGATCCCTTCTCGTTGACCCGCGAGTGCGATTGGGTAAGCAAATATCAGCTCATCGAGGCGTACCGTGAGCGACACTCACTTCCGTTGGGCCACCCCAAAATTGCTCTGCTCGATCTTCAGTACCACGACGTGAATCGCTCGCGGGGCCTGTACTACCGGCTGCAAGCCAGGGACGGTGTGGACAGGGTCAGTGACGACGCAACGATCTCGGAAGCGATGAACCGTGCTCCAGATACGACGAGGGCGCGCCTTCGTGGTGAGTTCATTCGGAGGGCCAAAGAAAGGCGTCGCGACTTCACCGTGGACTGGGTGCATCTGAAATTGAACGACCAAGCCCAACGCACGGTCCTCTTGAAGGACCCGTTCCGCTCTCACGACGAGCGGGTGGAGAAGCTGATCGCAAGCCTCTGACAGGGATGCAGCCGACAGGCTCGGGTGGACTGCTGAGTCAGGCTCGGGTGGACTGCTGAGTCAGGGTCGGGTGGACTCCTGAGTCACGATCGGGCGAACCGCTGGGTCACGTTCGGACGAACCACCGGGTCGCCATCGGGCGGAGCGCTGGGTGTGGTCGGCGGGGTGACCGTAGACTCGTTTGCGCATGCTCGACCTCAGCCCCGTCAAGGTGCTTGTCGTCCTGGTGGTGGCCCTCGTCGTCCTCGGACCGGACAAGCTTCCCCAACTCGCGAGGCAGCTCGGCGCGGCCTGGGGTGATTTCCGGCGTTGGCGTGTGCGGATCGAGAGCGAGGTGAGGGGTACCTTCCCGGACCTTCCTTCGACCGAGAAGATCACCGACGCTGTCCGCTCGCCGCTGGGTTTCCTCGACCGGCTGGCCGACGAACACGAGCGTGAGCAGGCAGGGTTGCAGGGCGGCTCGGGCGCGGACGAAACGGCAGAGGACGGACCGGCGTTGAATGGCCGGGCAGAGAGCGCGCAGTCGCCAGTGGACCTCTCGCCGAGCGAAGAGCGCTCGAACGGATCGATCAAAGCGAACAATACGAAGAGTTCGAACGGCCAGCTGCGTCCGAACGGTCAGGTGGCGCCAGAGGAGGTGGGAACCGCGTCCGGTCGTTCCCTTCCGATCCCTTTGGACGACCCGAGCATGAATTGACGCAAACCCGGTAGCTGCTCATGGCACCACATTTGCTCGCACGGTTGCGTCGCAAACCGCGCCCCGATCCCGACGCAATGACCCTCGGGGAGCACATCTCAGAGCTTCGGCGTCGCTTGATCAAATCGGTTCTCGCGTTCACCGTCGCGGGTGTTGCCGCCTGGATCCTCTATCCACATATCGTGAGTTGGTTGCAACAGCCCTACTGCCGAGTCGCGGGCGCTGAGAATTGCAAGCTGTACATAACGAGCCCGTTGGACGGTCTTTCCCTGCGCGTGAAGATCGCCGCTTACGGCGGTTTGTTCCTCGCATCCCCGATCATCCTGTGGCAGTTATGGAGGTTCATAACACCCGGGCTCAAGAGCAACGAGAAGCGATACGCGATCCCGTTCATCGCAGCGTCGATAACGCTGTTCGCACTGGGCGGCGTGCTCGCCTACTACACCTTTCCGCACGCACTCAGGTTCTTGGACTCGATCGGTGGGCCTTCGTTGCAGCAGATCTACAACCCGAACAGCTACGTGGGCTTGATGTTGGCGCTCATGGCCGTGTTCGGGATCACGTTCGAATTCCCCGTGATCCTCGTGTCACTGCAGCTGGCTGGCGTCCTTCAACCAGGCACGCTCGCCAAGTGGCGAAGGTGGGCGATCGTCGCAATCGTGACAGTGGCCGCGATCATCACCCCGAGCGGAGACCCCTTTTCGATGATCGCGCTCGCCGTACCCCTCTACATTTTCTACGAAGCGTCGATACTTCTCGGTCGCGTTCTCGGTCGTTGACCGACTCTCGCCTTCGTAGCGATCTGGTAGATCGCCTCGGCTTCGTGCCCGACCGGTTCCAGGTCGAGGCGTTCGAGGCCCTGGACGAGGGGAGCTCGGTGCTCGTGTCCGCACCCACTGGCTCCGGCAAGACCGTCGTGGCGGGCTATGCGGTCGCGAAGGCGCTCGAAGCGGGGGAAAAGGCCTTCTACACCACGCCGTTAAAAGCGCTCTCCAATCAGAAATTCGGTGAGCTCGCCGCCACTTACGGGCCTGAGAGGGTCGGTCTTCTCACCGGCGACGTCTCTCACAACGGAGAGGCACCCGTCGTCGTCATGACCACCGAGGTGCTGCGCAACATGCTCTTCGCCGGCTCCCCCCTGTTGAAAGGGCTCGGTGTCGTTGTGCTCGACGAGGTGCACTACCTGGAAGACCCCTATCGCGGGTCGGTGTGGGAGGAGGTGATAATCCTCGCTCCAAAAGGGATCGTGCTCGTGTGTCTATCCGCGACGGTTTCGAATGCAGGCGAGTTCGGCTCCTGGCTCAGAAGCGTGAGAGGGCCGACCGAAGTGGTGGTGGAGCAGCGCCGCCCTGTGGAGCTTCGAAACCACGTCGCATTGGCGTACAAGGGCTCGCGCGAATTCGAGCTCGTGCCGGTTCTGCTCCGCGGGAAACTGCATCCGGTTGCCGCCAAGCTCGATGAGCGCACGACGCGACTGCAGAGGCGTCCGGGAGGCATTCGTCATTCCAGGCTCGCAACCCCTCGCCGCACCGAGATCGTGGAGAACCTTGAAGCCCTCGGGATGCTGCCTGCGATCGTCTTCATCTTCAGCAGGGTCGCGTGCGACGACGCAGTCGCACAGAGTCTTGCCGACGGCATCCGTCTCACTGACCCGGACGAAAGAGATGAGATTCGGAGGCGATGCGAGCAACACACCGAAGGCCTCCCTGACGACGAGTTGGACGTGCTCGGCTATGGCCGATGGCTTTCAGGGCTCGAGATCGGGGTCGCATCACATCACGCAGGTTTGATCCCGGCATTTCGCGAGGCGGTCGAGGATTGTTTTGCCGATGGTCTCGTCAAAGTGGTCTACGCCACCGAAACCCTCGCGCTCGGCATAAACATGCCGGCTCGCACCGTTGTCATCGAGCGGCTGCAGAAGGTTCGGGAACATGGCCGCAGCGCACTCACGTCCGGTGAATATGCTCAGCTGACGGGAAGAGCAGGCCGTCGGGGACTGGACTCTGTCGGACACGCAGTCGTGCCCTGGTCGTCTCACATTCTCGTGGAGGACGTTGCGAAACTCGCCACATCTCCAGCACCGGACCTGCGCTCGTCTTTTCGACCGACCTACAACCTCGCGGTGAACCTGGTCCGCCGTTACGCGGTAGATCAAGCCCACTATGTGCTCGATCATTCGTTTGCACAATTCCTCGACGAACGCCACCATCACGCGTTGTCCCGTCGCCTCGACAGAACGCTCCGGCTTCTAGGAGACCGGGGATACGTAGACGTCGATGCGTGGCAGCTCACGGCCAATGGCGAATTGTTGTCGCGGATCTATCACGAGTGCGATCTGCTCGTCGCCGAATCAATCTCCCGAGGATTGCTGGACGGTCTCGACGCTGTGTCGCTCGCGGCCATCGTGTCGGCGATCACCTTCGAAGTCCGGCCCGGACGGTGGCGACCAGATCCGCGCACGCCACGGTCGCTCATAGGAAGGCTCGACGATCTGGACGATCTTGCGGACTCGCTGCGCGAAGAGGAACACGCCGCAAGGCTCGCGCGCACGAGGAGCCCCGATCGCGGATTCTGCGATGCAGCTCGCAGATGGGCTCGGGGAGACCGTCTCGAGGTGGTCCTCGAGCGCTCGGAGCTTGCTCCCGGCGACTTCGTGAGGAACACCAAGCAGCTGACCGACCTGTTGAGGCAGCTCGAGATCGTGGCACCCGACGGACTCACCCGGACGTCCGCCGGACAGGCAGCGGACCGGCTGCAGCGGGGGGTCGTCGCCGCCTGGGCCAGACCCGGCGAGATCTCGGCGCTCAGGCCCTTCTGAGCGAGAGCGGACCTGGTCTTCGCAGGTCCGCCACCGGCCCGTCCGCCGCACCGTAGTGTTGCCGGGGCATGTTCCCTTACGCCGAGGAAACGTTCACCGACGAAGAGGCAGAGGTCCTGCGTCGGTACGTCACGAACCTCGAAGGCCCAGTTTTCGCCCTTGTGAACCTTCCCGAAGTCGTAAAGGGAGCGCTCTTCGCCCGTTACTCCAGGTCGCCCAAGAGCCTGCGGAGGTTGTTCCTCGACGAGTTCGTCGGCGACCTCGACGTGAGCGGGGACGCCGACCTAGACGCGACGGTCGGGCTACGGCGGGCCGAGGAGCTCTACGAGCGGGTGTTCTTCGAGTACGGGGACGACTCGGTGGCGCAGCTCGGGGGAGTCCACCTGGCCTGCGAACAGGCATCCAACCTGTTGACGAAAGTGCTCGAGTGGGGCCGGCTCATGGCGTACCTCGAGCAGTCGACGCGCTACATCGCGTACGACTCGAGGCTTGCGACAGGACACTACAGGTATTACCGGGACCCGGAAGTCCTCGCGTCGCCTCTCGGTGCGAGGTACGTGGGAGACATGGATCGCATGTTCGACACCTACGCGACTCTCCTGCCCAAGATGCAAGCGTGGATAACGCGCCAGTTCCCACAAAGAAGTGGCGACCCCGATTTCGTGTACCGGCAGTCGGTCCGTGCGAAGGCGCTCGATGCGCTGCGAGGCCTGCTCCCGGCGGCCGCGCTTTCGAACGTCGGCATCTACGGCACGGGCCAGTCATACGAACTCTTGTTGCTCCGCATGCGAGCTCACCCGCTGCCCGAGGCGCGTCGTTACGCGGAGATGATGCTCGAGGAGCTGCGCAAAGTCATACCGTCGTTTCTCCAACGGATCGACAGGCCCGAGCGAGGGGGAGCGTGGACGGAGTACCTGAGAGAGACTCGGGAGAAAACCGACGAGGTCGTTGAACGGCTTTGGCCCGACCAGGACTCGGGACGTCAGGCAGATCTGGAGCCGCGCCCTGTCGTGCGATTGCTCGACTTCGACCCCGACGGCGAGGACAAGGTTCTGGCAGCTATGTGCTTTGCGTCGACGTCGTCGTCCGAGACCGAGCTCCTTCGACGGGTGCGAGCGCTGAGTGACGAGGATCGAAGAGCCCTCGTCCGTGCCTACGTCGGCGACAGGTCCAATCGAAGACACCGTCCGGGCCGGGCGTTCGAACGCACGGACTACCGGTTCGAAGTCGTTTCCGACTACGGCGCGTTTCGCGACCTTCAGCGTCACCGAATGCTCACCATCGAATGGCAGCGACTCGACCATCGTCTCGGCTACGAAGTTCCAGATGCAGTTTGTGAAGCGGGCCTTTCGACACAATTCGAGGAATCTCTCACGCGATGCGTACAGCTGCACTCGGCCATGAAGCCTCTGTTCCCCGAGCAAGCGCCGTACGCGCTGTCGCTCGCCTTTCGCGTCCGTTACGTGATGCAGATGAACGCCAGAGAGGCGATGCACATCACCGAGTTGCGCTCGGGTGAGCAGGGTCACCCCGCTTACAGGCAGATAGCGCAAGAGATGCACCGGCTCATCGCTCGCGAAGCGGGCCATCAACTCCTGGCTGATGCAATGCATTTCGTCGATTACGAGGACTACGCCCTCGAACGTCTAGGGGCGGAACGTCGTGCCGCGGACCGCAGGCAGGCGGCGGCGAAGGGCGCCTAGGAACCTCGCCCCTCCGTGTCTCTACGTGGGGCAAATTCGAGGGTAATTGGACGGGGAAACTGGCGGATCGGTGACCAGGGATAACGGAAATATTCCCAGGTGGGAGCCATGAACTGCCGCTTGACGCACCCTCTGTTCGCTGCGCATAGTCTGCGCCAGTCCCAGACGCCCCGAGGGCTCGATCGCCGGCCGCACGCCCGGTGCGATCCCGGAGGGGGGGATGGTTGTGAGAGGCGGAGTGTGGCCCTGGGGGCCGAGTAGAGAACGTCCGGTCGCCTGAATCGGCAGCGGCGCCGATGTGATTTGGACGGCACCAAAGGTCCCCGGGCCCCGCCGCCCTCGGCGGTGACATGCCGTCGGGAGGCGGGAGTACCCGGGGCAGTCCTGTCCAAAAGAAGCTCGATCGAAGGCCTTGGTCGGCGCTGCGAAGGCTCGTCGCTCCTTCGCACACCCACCGCGATCCCAGCCGTTCGAACGCGGAACAGCGCCTCTTCCCGCCGGAAAAGGACGAGTTCGACCGCCGAAACACGTTCCCCTCAGATCTGCGTCTCGTGGGAATGGATGCCGAGAAGGACCGGTTATGCTCCCCCGGCGTCACAGGAGGACCTGAAGGGCAGCAATGGCTGACGATCTGGACGACGTGGCAGAACCAGAAGATCTCGAGGCGACGGATCTCGGCGAGCTCGACGAGGACGAACTCGTCGAAGACATCGACGAGGACCTCGAGGAGGTTCTCGACGACGACGACGACGACTTGAGCGACGCGGACGACTCCGATGTCGACGTGCTCGAAGAAGAGGAAGACGAAGAGGCTGGCGGTGAGGCCGTCGTCGCTACGCGCGCTCCCGTGGCGACTCCCGCCGAAGAGGGCGAGGAAGAGGAGGAGGAGGTCGACGACGAGGACGTCGAGGCGAGCCTGGACGAGATCCTAAAGGAGAGGCTCGTCGTCGAACCGGAAGAAGAGGAAGACGACGAAGTACCCGAACCGGACGATCGTTCCGAGATAGCGGAGCGCGTTCTTCCCAAACAGCCGGACGAATTCGTCTGTAGTTCGTGCTTCCTCGTAAAACATCCAAGTCAGCTCGCCGACCCGGAGAAAGGGCTCTGCCGCGACTGCGTGTGAGGCTTTTTCGCGAGCCGGCGTGCCCGGAGCAGAGGAGGTTTCGCCGTGAGTGACGAGAAATCCGCCAAGGATCGACTGCTCGATCTCGTTATCTATGCTCCAGCGGGACTTGCGCTCACCGTTGCGGACGAAGTTCCCAAGCTCGCAAACAGGGGAAGAGACGAGATCGAGAAACGGATCGTGACCTCACGGACCATCGGTGAGTTCGCGGTTCGCTTCGGCCGCAGCGAGTTCGAGAAACGAGTGGGCCAGCTGTTCTCGAGCACCGGCGAAGCCGAGACTGCGCGGCCGGCGAGCTCAGCTGGAACTCCCCGAGACGAGCAGTCAGGATCTCCTTTTCACCAAACGACTGGCGGTTCTCACCAAACAACTGGCGGTGCCGTAGGTGGTGGAATTGGTGCGGGCGGCGAGACCAAGGCAGAGCACGCTTTGCGCCAACCCGGGCGCACCAACCAAACCTCCAGGGCTTCAGCTCATCTCGCGATCCCGGGCTACGACAGTCTTTCCGCTTCCCAAGTCGTTCAGCGCCTTGGTGGTTTGAGCTCCCTAGAGCTCAGAGAGGTGCGCGCGCACGAAGCCGCTTGTCGAGCACGGCGAACCGTGTTGAACAGGGCCGACCAGCTCCTGTCCGAGGAAGGGCGTCCGACCTCGACCGACGGACCGTCGCTCGAAGGCGATCAGCGCCAGTAGACGGCGAACTCGCAATGGAAGGTGTCCGGCAGGCACAGCGCGATGACTCCGAGCGCTGTGCAGCAATATGCATGCGGGCGGTCAACGAGTTGGACCAGATGCGGGGCGGCACGATGTTCGCGCGCCGAGAGACGGGCTTGGTGGCAAAGGCGCTCTCGCGTCCCGGAGGTCTCGACCGACTCTTGAGCGACCCGCGTCGAGTGGTGTTGGTGGGCACGCTGGATGACGTCGTGATCGCCCTCGCCGTGGGCCGAGTCGACGATGTGGGAGAGGTATCTGTCGGCGTGGTCGACGCTCTCTACGTCGAGCCCGAAGCGCGCGGTGTGGGTGTCGGACGTGAGCTGATCGAAACACTCACGTCTTCGTTCCTCGCCCACGGTTGCGTCGGTGTGGACGCCGCCGCGCTACCCGGCGATCGATCGAGCAAGAACTTCTTCGAAGCTGCGGGCTTCAAGGCGCGACTTATAACGATGTATCGCCCGATCGGATGACCTCACGCCCGGAGGTGGCCGTGGGTGGCGTCGCGTTGATCGCCGATCACCTGCTAATGGTTCGGCGGGCGAATCCTCCCGAAGCCGGAAAGTGGTCGATCCCCGGTGGCCGCGTGGAACCCGGGGAAACGCTTCGCGAAGCGGTGGAGCGAGAGGTGCGCGAGGAGACCGGCCTCCGTGTCGAGTGCGGAGCGTTTATGGGTTGGACCGAGCGCATCGGTAGCGAGCATCACTTCGTGATCCTCGATTTCTACGTCGAGCCCGAAGCGAAACTTGGCGAAATGGACGAACCCCGAGCAGGAGGAGATGCGAGTGAGGCTGCGTGGGTGTCGGTCTGCGACTTGCCGGAGCTCGATCTAGTACGGGGACTGATTCGATTTCTCGAGGACCATGGCGTCCTGTCAACCGCGTCGACCGGCCGGGACCGGTCGCCGTGGGCCGGGCGGAGGAGGGATGGGTAGCCCGAGTAGGCGGGCGAGCTCAGGAATTTGGCCAGCGGCTCGTCTGGCCGCGGCCAGCAGCTCCTCGTCCGCGCCGTTCGGCAGTCCGACGGGTTTCACGTTACGGCGCACCGGGGAGGACAAAGAAGCTCCGAGCAGAGCGCTC
>DASPVS010000084.1:0-4469 GCA_035622235.1 Acidimicrobiales bacterium
CCAGGACGAAGCCGTGCGCGCGGTTTCGAACGCAGTTCGACGGAGCAGGGCCGGTCTCTCTGACCCGAACCGCCCCATCGGTTCCTTCCTGTTCCTCGGACCTACGGGCGTCGGTAAGACCGAACTCGCCCGAGCGCTGGCCGAGTTCTTGTTCGACGACGACCGTGCGATGGTCCGCATCGACATGGGCGAGTACCAGGAGAAGCACACGGTCGCACGGCTCGTCGGGGCGCCTCCGGGTTATGTCGGGTACGAAGAAGGGGGCCAGCTCACAGAAGCGATACGTCGCCGGCCGTACTCCGTTGTCCTCTTGGACGAGATCGAAAAGGCACATCCCGACGTCTTCAACATCCTTTTGCAGGTGCTGGAGGACGGACGGCTCACCGACGGTCAGGGGCGCACGGTTCCATTTACGAACACGGTCCTCATCATGACCTCCAACCTGCGCGGAGAGCCGATCGACTTCTTCAAACCAGAGTTCGTCAATCGCATCGACGAGATCGTGCGTTTTCGCGAGCTCGACGAAGCCGATGTCCGAAAGATCGTCGACATACAACTCGAACGCCTTTCGCGACGTTTGGCCGAGCGCAAGCTCGGGCTCGAGGTCACCGACTCGGCTCGGTCCTGGTTGGCGAAGGCCGGCTTCGACCCGCAGTTCGGTGCTCGACCGCTTCGCCGAGTGCTCCAGCGGCGGATCGAGGACCCGCTCGCACTTGCCCTTCTCGAAGGTACGTACCCGGACGGCTCGATCGTCGTGGTCGACGGTGCTCCCGACGGCGAAGGCGTCGTACTTCACTGATCTTCCTCTCTTCCTTGCAGGCCTTCAGCCCGTTTAGCCCGGCAGGCGCCGTCTTCGCCGGGAGCAGAGACCGGCACGAGCGGTACAATGGGGCGTAATCCGGAGCTATCGACGGAGGGACGCGCGTGCCCGCAACGGTGGTCGTAGGGACCCAGTGGGGCGATGAGGGCAAGGGAAAGCTGACAGACCTGCTGGCTCGTGAGATGCAGGTCGTGGTGCGCTACCAGGGCGGCCACAACGCTGGGCACACGGTTGTAGTCGACGGGGAGTCGTTCGCCCTTCAGCTAGTGCCGAGCGGCATCCTCTACGAGCACATCACGCCGGTCATCGGCAACGGCGTCGTGGTCGAGCCCGGCGTCCTGTTGTCCGAGCTCGATTCGCTCGAAGCAAAGGGAGTCGACACCAGCCGAATGGTCGTGAGCGGTAACGCGCACCTGATCATGCCGTACCACCTCGAGCTCGACCGCGTCACAGAGCGTTTCCTCGGAAAGAATTCCCTGGGAACGACAAAGCGTGGGATCGGTCCCGCATATTCGGACAAGGCTGCTCGCGTGGGACTCCGGGTCCAGGATCTGCTCGACCCGAAGATCTTCAGGCAGAAGCTCGATGTAGTTCTGAAGGAGAAGAACGCGACGCTTGCGAAGGTCTACAACCGCCTACCGATGAAGGCGGAAGAGATCTGCGAGCGCTATCTCGGTGAGTACGCACCGCGCATCGGCCCCATGGTCGGAGACGGTGTCGCGGTCGTACACGACGCGCTGGACGCGGGGGCGAACGTGCTGCTCGAGGGAGCCCAGGCGACCTTTCTTGATGTGGACCATGGAACGTATCCCTTCGTCACGTCGTCGAACCCTGTTGCGGGCGGCGCGTGCACGGGTTCCGGTGTAGGTCCGAGGCAGATCGACGCCGTAATCGGCATCGCCAAGGCGTACGTGACCCGCGTCGGTGCAGGGCCGTTCCCGACCGAGTGCCTCGACGAGGTCGGCGATCTCTTGGTGGAGCGGGGCAACGAATACGGCACGAACACGGGGCGCCGCCGGCGCTGTGGCTGGTTCGACTGCGTGATGCTTCGTCAGGCCGTTCGGGTGAATTCTCTCTCGGAAGTCGCGCTCACGAAGCTGGACGTGCTGGATGCTCTCGACGAGGTGAGGGTGTGTGTCGCGTACGAGGCGGACGGCAAGCGCTACGAGCACGTTCCGTACCACCAGTCGGTGCTGCATCAAGTGACTCCCGTGTTCGAGGAGCTCCCCGGTTGGGGCGCCGACCTGTCCGAAGCGACCGAGCTCGCCGATCTACCGCAGCGGGCGAGGCAGTACGTGACGTTCCTGGCGGAGCAGATCGGCGTGCCTATCAAACTGGTGGGCGTGGGCCCCGGGCGCGAGCAGTTCGTCCGCGTCGCAGCATGATCGCTACCTTCTCTGCGATTTCCTGTGCGATTTCCTGTGCGATCTCGAGCGCCACGTCGATCTCCCCGACCGCCTCATGAAGGCGTGCGTAGTTGGACACGGCGGACGCGAGCACGCTCTGGCTCTGGCTCTCGCCCGGACCGCTTCGGTCGTGGTCTGTCCCGGGAGTCCTGGGATGATTCGAAGTGCGCGGTCCGGTTCTTTGTCGCCGACGACGGCGATGGATGGCGGGTACCCCATCGAAGTGACAGGTCGCGACCCGTGGAACATCGATGCCGACCTGTTCGTGATCGGACCGGAGCAGCTTCTCGTCCAGGGACTCGCGGACCGTCTCCGTGCCGAGGGACGGCTCGTCTTCGGGCCCGGCAGTGACGGGGCCACGCTCGAAGGTTCGAAGAAGTTCATGCGCGAGTTGCTCGCAGAAGCGAATGTGCCGTCCCCCCGTTACGGCGCCTTCGACGAGTTGGCCCCCGCCGTTGAATTTCTCCGAAGCCTCGAGGGACCGTGGGTGGTGAAGACCGACGGCCTGGCGGCGGGCAAAGGCGTTCTCGTAACCGGCGACATCGCCGAAGCCGAGGAGGACGCTGCATCCAAGATCTCGGGCGCTTCCTTCGGTGACGCGGGCAGGTCCATCGTCGTCGAAGAAGGTTTGTCCGGAACCGAATGCTCGCTCATGGTCGTGACCGATGGCCTTCGCCTCGCCCCGCTCGCGCCGGCGCAGGATTCCAAGAGACTCGAGGACGGCGACTGCGGCGCGAACACGGGTGGAATGGGTTCCTTCTCCCCCGTCCCGGTCGTCGACGACCGAATCATCGACCGCGTGCTCGACGAGTCGGTGGAGCCGACCCTGGCCGCGTTGCGGCGCCGCGGCATCGATTACCGCGGAATTCTTTACGCAGGGCTCATGCTGACCGAGGACGGCCCCAAGGTTTTGGAGTTCAACGTCAGGTTCGGGGATCCCGAAACCCAGGTCGTGCTGCCGCGCATCGACGACGACCTGACCGGGCTACTCGCCGAAGCAGCGTCGGGACGACTCAGAACCGGCCCGAAGTCCAGTGCCGACGCAGCGGTCTGCGTGGTCTTGGCCGCCTACGGCTATCCGCGCGCGCCCAGGACCGGCGATGTGATCGAGGGACTCGCAGACGCGGCGGGAGTGCCCGGGGTGACCGTGCTGCACGCGGGAACGGCTCTCGATGCAAACGAGGGTTTCGTCACTGCAGGTGGACGCGTGCTCGACGTCGTCGGCACGGGGACGACGATCGAATACGCAAGGTCGTCCGCATACGCAGCGACGTCCCGCATCTCTTGGGAGGGTGAGCAACACCGCACGGACATCGCGGCGGGAGTTGTGACGGAGGTCGAAGAATGATTCCGCGTTACTCGCTTCCGGAGATGGCTTCGGTGTTCACCGACGAAGCGCGCATAGAGACATGGCTGGAGGTGGAGTTACTAGCGGTCGAGGCATGGGCTCGCGTCGGCGAGATCTCGGTGGCCGACGCGGCCGTCGTGCGTGCCCGCGCGCCGAAGGTCACTCCGGAGCTCCTGGCGGAGATCGCAGAGCGTGAGCGGGTGACCGACCACGACGTCGCAGCTTTCGTCGACGTCGTCCAGGGGCAAATCGGCGGCCCGGAGGGGAGATGGGTCCACTACGGGCTCACATCGTCCGACGTCGTCGACACCGCACTCGGCGTGACGCTCGCCCGTGCAGCGGATCTGCTCATTGCCGCTTCGGACGATCTCGTCTCTACTCTTCGGACGCGCGCACTCGAGCTCATGGACACGCCGATGGCCGGGCGCACGCACGGGATGCAGGCGGAGCCCACCACTTTCGGCGCGAAGATGGCGCTGTGGTGCCTACAAGCCGACCGTGATCGTCAGCGGCTGAGGGCGGCGCGAAAGCGGGTCGCGGTCGGAAAGCTCTCCGGCGCGGTGGGCACTTACTCGAACATAGACCCGAGAATCGAGCAACAAGTGTGCGCAGCGCTCGGGCTCGAGCCCGTGCCGGCGACACAGGTCGTGTCGCGCGACAGACACGCCGAGCTCCTCTGGGCTTGCGCATCGGTGGGGGCGACGGTCGAGATGATCGGTACAGAAATTCGTCATCTCGCGCGTTCCGAAGTCGGCGAAGTGGAGGAGCGCTTCGGATCGGGGCAAAAGGGAAGTTCTGCGATGCCCCACAAGCGCAATCCGATCCTTTCGGAGAGGCTTTGCGGGCTTGCGAGGGTTCTGCGCGGGTATCTTTCAGCCGGCATCGAGGACGTCGC
>DASPVS010000085.1:0-8040 GCA_035622235.1 Acidimicrobiales bacterium
GGGCTTGTGATCCACAGCGTGTACAACGGTTACTGGTTTTGGGGAAGACCATCGACCGAAGACCTCCGCCGCGACCTCCGAGATGCGACCCGTGAAATTCGACCCGATTGGGATCTGAGCACCCCCGGCCTACGTTCAGCATGGGACAACGGAGATCGATCAGTCTTCTACTCGACCTTTGACGGTGATCTCGAGGGATCTATGCATCAAGCTAGTGAAAATACCGGTGCGCTACAGGGAATTTAATGCGGGGAAGAGCAAGAGGTTGGGGAGAACCTGGGAAGGTCGAAATTCGATCGGCACTATCGCCAAAGGAACGTTCCACCCTCGGAAACACTTGATGGGACCTTGAAAGGGGCTTGTTGATGGACGTCGTCAATCGCATGCCGGGAGGAGTGGCCTCCTACGAGAGCCACTCAGTCCCATGAGCGAAGCTCCGAACCGCATCAGTTCGTCGATTCCTTCTGTTGGAAGCCAGAGGGTTGCCATTGTGACGGGCGCGTCGCAAGGCATCGGTGCAGGCGTTGCAGCGGGATTTCGTGGCCTGGGTTACGCAGTTGTCGGCACGGCGCTCTCCATCCCCCAGGGCGACGACCCCGACTACTTGGCCGTGCCGGGTGACATCACTGAAGCGGAAACTGCTGAGCGCGTAGTGAACAAGACTCTCGAACGGTTCGGTCGCATCGACAGTCTCATCAATGACGCAGGGATATACATTGGAAAGCCCTTTACCGACTATACGATGGAGGACTACACGAGGATCACTGGCGTGAACCTGACGGGCTTCTTCCACATCACCCAACGTGTCCTTCGCCAGATGGCGACTCAGCGAAGCGGTCACATCGTCAACATCTCGACGAGCTTGGTCGATCACGCCGACAGTACGAGGCCTTCTGCGTTGGCTTCACTTACCAAGGGCGGACTCGTCGCGGTGGTTCGGTCACTGGCTATCGAGTACGCGTCACGCGGGATCAGGGTGAACGCCGTCTCGCTCGGAGTGATCAGGACTCCCATGCAAGACCCGGCATCCTACGAGGGCTTGGCCTCGCTTCACCCCATTGGTCGAGTTGGCGAGGTCAGTGATGTCGTCGACGGGATCCTCTATTTGGAGCGAGCTACATTCGTAACTGGCGAGATTCTCCACATCGACGGCGGTCAATCCGCGGGACACTGACCTACATCAGGGCGAACCGTCGGCGTACGACGTATGGAAATTCTTCGGTCAGGCACTTTTCAAAATTCCCTGTGACCTGGTGGGCGCACACAGACTCGAACTGTGGACCTCAGCCGTGTGAAGGCTGCGCTCTAACCAACTGAGCTATGCGCCCCCGACGAAGGGCTGGCCTCGTGCATTCGGAATCTTCGCTCGGACCAAACCATCGTCGTGAAACCAATGTGCGATCTGAAAATTATCATGATCGACTCGGCTGGCCTCGGCCGTGACCTCGCTGTCGGACCCTGCCGGTCTCTTAGATCGCCGTCATTCACCCCCTAAAGAGGGGCCAATTCATCGAAGCCGACGGCCAGCTCAGCGGCAGCGGCGGAGCGGATCACGACGAGGTCCGCGTGCTGCGGCCCCACGAGTTGCAGCCCGACCGGCAGTCTGTCCTTCGTGAGACCGACGCATACAGACGCCGCCGGCGATCGCGTCACGTTGAAGGGATAGGTGAAACGCGCCCAGTTCGCGTCGATGGTTCCGTTGATCAAGCCGCTGCCTTCGAGCGAGCGCGGAGGGGGAGGCGCCGCGACCGTGGGGGTCACAAGCAACCGAACGTCACGAAATAGCTCGACCAGGCGACGGTTGAGGAGATGGCACGAGTCCTCGGCTCTTATCAGATCGATGATGCCAACTTTTTCCGTAGCCCATTTCGTCTGTGCGACCAACATTGGGTCTACCAGGGACCATGACTCGTCGTCGCGGTGCTGCGCGAGAGTGCGCGCTGAATAAGACATAGCCATGGTCAACCAATCGGAGATTGGGTCCGTGTCGAAGACGGAGTCGACTTGGATCACCTCTGTCCCGGTCCGCTCGAGCTTTTCGACTGCGCTCTGGCAGATGGCGAGGACCTCGTCGTCGACCGGTGCATAGCCGAGAGTCGGAGACCAAGCGATCCGAGCCGGCAATCTTGGATCGTTCAACGCCGCCGTCCATGAGGCCTCCGGTTTCGGTAGCGATCGCAAATCGGTCGGGTCCGGACCGACAACGACTTCCAATGCGGTGACCACGTCGGCGACACGCATCGCCATGGGACCCCTGGTGGAAAGATCGCGCCAGTCTGGTGGTTTTTCTCCTCCCGTAGGTACGCGCCCCAACGATGTTTTTATCCCGGTGAGACCACAACACGATGAGGGGATCCTGATCGATCCTCCCCCATCGGAGCCTGTCGCCAGAGGGACCATCCCCGCTGCGATAGCCGCGGCGGAACCACCTGACGAACCTCCCGGTGTGTGTTCGAGGCTCCACGGGTTAGCAGTCGCACCGAACGTTGAATTGACGGTGTCCGCCTTGAAGCCGAACTCTGGAGTGTTCGTCTTGCCGACGACCACGCAACCAGCTGCTCTGAGCCTCTCCACCTGAACGGAATCCCTTTCCGCTGCCTTGGCGCCTGCGAAAAGCGCGGAGCCGTAAGTTGTCGGAAAGCCCTCTGCGTCTTCGAGATCCTTTACGGCGATGGGGATTCCAGCGAGCGGTCCGGGGTCGCCTCCCCCGGCGACTGCGCTGTCGATCGCCGCTGCACTTGCCAGCGCACGATCAGCGTCGACCGCCACGAAGGCACGAATCTCGCTGTCGAGCTCCTCGATTCGGGCGAGCGACATCGCCACCAGTTCGCGGGCCGAGAGTTCGGCGGTTCGGACCTGGGCTGCCAGGTCGGTCAACGACGCGCGGCGAAAGTCGATATCCATCGGCTCACGATTATCACGGAGATGCATGACGCTTCCACCGGTTTCGACGCTTCCACCAGTTTCGACAGACCCGCCGGATCCGCGGCACTCTGTCTCGATGCCTTCGGCGGCCGCGGAGAATAGCAAGGACCCACTCGCGCCCACGGATTCGACCCGAGACCTGTCAAGCGCCATCCGCCTCGACCACGTCGCCATAGCGGTTGAAAAATGGTCCGATGCCTGGCCCCGTTACGTTGGCATGCTCGGTGGAACTTGGGCAGCGGGTGGGTTCAACGTGGGGTTCAGCCCTCACCAGCTCCGCTTCTCCAACGAAGGCCGGCTCGAGGTCCTTCAGCCTTGGAACTGGATGGAGAACGACTTTCTGAGGCGCTTCCTCGACAACAACGGGCCCGGCCCGCATCACATCACGTTCAAGGTCACCGACATCAACAAGTCGCTCGAGGCCGTTCGACGGATGAAGCTCGAGCCGGTGGGTGTCAACTTCGACGATCCCGGTTGGAAAGAGGCATTCCTGCATCCCCGCGAGGCGTGTGGAGTCGTCGTTCAACTGGCTCAAGCATCCGGCGGCTGGGAGTCGAGTCCGGCACCAGAAGGTTTCCCTATGAACCGAGGGAGACTCCGGGCCGAGCGGGCCGCCTTCGTTCGAATCACACATGCCGTCGCCGATCTCTCTGCGGCGCTGGACCTCTTTTCCGGCTTGCTCCGGGGCGAGGTGGTTGGCCGCTACGAGAGCCCCGACGAGTCGTGGGAATGCGTGGACATCGCTTGGTCCGAGCCGCCCGGCTTGAGGGTCGTCGCCCCGAGCTCACGAAGCAACGATGAAGGTTCCCTACGCGAGTGGCTGGGCGGCCGCCCAGGGCGCGTTCACCATCTGGTCTTTTCGGGTTCGGACTCACGCCCCCCGACGACCCCCGGGGAGTTCGGCTCCGTACCAGGAGTGATGGCAGGTGAGCACGTCACCGCTGTCATAGAACCCGCGGAGAACCTCGGAACTCGACTCGTACTGGTAGGCGGCGCACCGTAGCCTGGAGTGGTGGCCGACAGCGAGCAACGTTCCAAGGCACCGAAGCTGAGCCTCAGTCAGCGAGTGCTCGCGTCGCTTCCGCAGTTCCGCCGCGATCCCGCTTCTTCAACGCCGCAATCTAGCGGCAACAAGGGTTCGTCTGGCTCGAACGGGTCCACGGGAGCGTCGTTCCCGAAAGCCCGAGACGCGGGTTCTTCGACTGCCCACGAGACGTCTCAAACCGACTCCTCGGCTAAAACGCCCACGCCCGGGCCGGCGCCCAGTCCATTGTCAAAGGCCGAAGAGCCGGCGACGCTCGGACAGAAGCTCAGCAAGGCATTTCTCAAGCCTGCGCCAGAGAAACAATCAGGTAGCCAAGAGGCAAAGCGCGACCCCGCGCTGGATCTGTCGAACGCCGAGCTCGAAGTACGAATCAAGCGCATCGACGACAAGGAGCGGAAGTACGCGCTGATCGCGGCGGGGCTCGGGGCCGCGCTCACGGTTCTCCTAACGGTCGTCGCGCTCGAGCAGAACCCGGCGCCCCATCATAAGAATTACGCGAGCCCCGGGACGATCCTTCTCGAAGGGGGGGTCCGGCTACTTCTCGCCGGGCTCGTCGTCGTGACCGCGTACACGCGACGACGCTCGTTCGTCGGTTTCGGACTGCTCTTCCTTGGTGTGACCCTCGGTTTCCCACTGGCACTTTTGTTCTTCGGCCTGGGCGGATGGCTCATCTGGCGGGTCTTCAAGTATCAGCGAATCCTCACTTCGAGGGGCGTGAACCTGAGGAGCCCGCGTTCGCCTCCCGAAAAAAGAGATGGGAGTCGGACCACGCGCGACGCGTCGGCGCGCGCCCGGACCGTGGCTGAACGAAGGCGCGCAAAACGCTTGCCCGAGCCGAAGGGCCCGAGCGCAAGCAAGCGTTACACGCCTCCCAAGCCCACGAGGCCTCGTCCGCCCAAGCCCGAGTAATCGTTTCCGGGTTCGCCTCGGGTTTCGTTCACGAGCAACGCCGAGCGCAGGAGCCTGAGTATTTCCTGACGACGGCGAACGAGCGAGCGCGCGGTGGGCTCCTCACCGAGGGCGCGGAGCACCTCGACCTCGGTGATCATTCCGACGACCGTCGAGTAAATCGCGAGCAATAGAAGGCGCGGTTCGTGCGTCCGCATCGATCCCTTGGACATCTCCGTTTCCAGAAATGCCGACGCTCTTTTCATTAGCGGATCCAGTGCTTGGGTAAGTCGCGTCGCTGCGGGCGGCCCGATGCGTGCCACTTCACGGACCAGCCCTATCAACTCCGGTCGCCTCGCCGCGACGAGGAAGACCGAGCGCACGACCGCTTCGACGCGATCCCACCCATCTCCCGCGCGCTCGAGTGACGCTTCCAACGCGTCAGACAACTCGGCCGCCGAGCGGTCGATCACAGCTTCGAGGATGGCCTCCTTCGAAGGGAACCAGTAGAGGATGGACTGCTTGCGCAATCCGAGCTCTTCTGCGAGGGCGTCGAGGGAACTGCCTTCGTATCCCTTCGAACCGAACGAGGCAAGGGCGGCGTCGAGGATTCGCTCTGGCGTGGCCGCCCGTTCCCCCGCCCTCGGCCGTCCCGTGCTCTCCCTCGGCCGTCCCGTGCTCGCCTTCGGCCGTCCCGTGCTCTCCCTCGGCCTTCCCGTGCTCGCCTTCGGCATCTACCAGATGGTAGACAGATGTTCGTGTCAACGGCGAGCATGCCGATCCCCGACCCTCTCCCCCCGATCGCAGAGAAGCTCTCAGGCGCCAGCTTCTTCGTGACCGGGGCCACCGGTTTTCTCGGAACGGCTCTCGTCGAGCGGCTTTTGAGATCGGTGCCGGGCGCCAGGGTGGCCGTTCTCGTTCGCCCTTCGAGAAGGATGAGCGCCGCAAGCCGCGCCCATCGGGAGATACTTCGAAACGACTGCTTCGATCGACTCCGCTCGGAGCTCGGCGACGACTTCGACTCACAGATTGCGTCCCGCCTGACTTCCGTGGCGGGGGACGTGAGCGTCGACGGACTCGGGTTGGATGAAGAAGGAAGACGACTCCTCGCAGAAAGCGACATCGTCGTCCACTCCGCGGCGACCGTTGCCTTCGACGCTCCCTTCGATTCCGCTGTCGAGGTCAACCTGCTAGGTCCGTCACGTGTCGCCTCGGCGATCGAAGACGTTGCGGAAGAACGCGTGCGGCTGCATCCGACCCTTGCTCCGACGCACCTGATAAGCGTTTCGACCGCCTACGTGGCAGGCACGCATCAGGGCGAGGCCACCGAAACACTCGCCGGCGACGCCCTCAGATCCGGAGCGCGGGCGAGGACGCACACAACGGTCACGACCGAAGTGGACATCGAAACCGAGATCACCTCCGCTCGAAGGCTCGGAGGTGAGCTCGAATCAGAGTCGCGTCGTCCCGAAAGACTGGCGAGCTTCACCAAACGCGCCCGCAGCGAGCTCGGTGCCGCGGGTACCCACCTCATCGCGGAACGAGCGGAGAAAGTACGTGCCGAGTGGGTTCGGACGCGACTCGTCGAGTCAGGTGTCGCACGAGCTCAGGCACTCGGGTGGCCCGATGCCTACGCGTTCACCAAGGCGCTCGGTGAGAGGAGGCTGATTGACGAGCACGCCGCGGGCGCGCATGGACCGGGCACCGGCGTTCCAATCACGGTTGTCCGCCCGTCGATAATCGAGTCCGCTCTCGAAGAACCGCGCGCAGGATGGATCAGGGGCTTCCGCATGGCGGAACCGATCATCGTTTCCTACGCAAGAGGGCTCCTCGGAGAATTCCCCGGCATACCCGAAGGTGTGGTCGACGTGATCCCTGTCGACATGGTCGTGGCAGCCATCATCGCCGTGGCCGCCGCGGGGCCGGAGCCCGACGGCAGAGGTGTAGTGCAAGTGGCCTCGGGCGTGAGAAACCCCCTTCGCTACGGCGAGCTCGTGGATCTCGCCGAGTCATGGTTCACCGAGAATCCGGTCTACGACGCGGACGGGCAACCGATCATGGTGCCGGCGTGGTCTTTTCCCGGGCGAGGGCGAGTACAACGCCAGTTGCGACGCGCGAACCGCGCCCTGAGCACGGCCGAACGGCTGCTCGGTGCCTTGCCGGTGCGCGGGAGCAGAGCCGATCTCGCCGCACGAGTCGAGGAGAGACGCGCACAGGTGGAGCGCGCGCTCGGATACGTGGAACTCTACGGAGCGTACGCGGAGACCGAAGCGCGATTTCGGATCGACAATCTGCTCTCGCTTTGGGATCGGCTCGATCCGTCGGACCGTGCGCAATTCGTTTTCGACCCTGCCGCGATCGACTGGGTCCACTATGTCCAGGATGTGCACCTCCCGTCGGTGATGGAACACGCCCGAGTACGCACCACGCCCGGCCGCCAGGCGTCCACCAGTCGAGCCGACCGGGCACGCGCGGCGATCTTGTCTCCCGACCGGCACCTCGCGGCGTTCGACCTCGAGAACACGCTTGTTGCGTCGAACGTCGTGGAGTCCTACGCGTGGCTGGCGAGCAGGCATCTGAACGGCGCAGATCGCGCGCGCATGACGGTCAGGATCTTGAGCGAAGCGCCGGCACTCCTGGCGCTCGATCGCCGCGACCGTGGGGATTTCCTCCGCAGCTTCTACCGTCGATACGAGGGAGCTCCGGCCGAAATGCTCCGGGAAGATTCATGGGAGATGTTTAATCGTCTGCTCCTTACGAAATCGTTTCCCGCCGGGATAGCACGCCTCCGAAAACATCGGGAGCTCGGCCATCGCACGGTTCTCATAACGGGTGCGCTCGATTTCGTCGTAGAGCCTCTGCGACCCTTGTTCGACGAGATCGTCTGCGCAGAGCTCGGAACCACACCCGACGGTCACTTGACCGGAAGACTGGACCGCCTGCCTCCGACCGGAGAAGCGCGAGCGCTCATCCTCGCCGAGTACGCGCAAGCTGAAGGGCTCGACCTCGGAGAGTCGGTCGCATACGCGGACTCCGCGTCCGACTTGCCGCTGCTCGAGTGCGTCGGCTTCCCAGTCGCCGTGAACCCGGAAGCGAAGCTAGCGACGATCGCGCGGCGGCGAGGGTGGCACGTCGAGCACTGGGACAAAGCTGCCGGGTCGAGCAGGCCACTCCTTCCGATC
>DASPVS010000086.1:0-5595 GCA_035622235.1 Acidimicrobiales bacterium
GAGTTGGTCCAGATCGCGAGTCGGTCGCTGCCGTAGAAATACCAGTACCCGAGGCCTCTTATGACTTCAGATGCGTTCGAGGTCTGGCTGGTGGCGGGGACGGTCTCGGTGTAGCGGAGCACGTCCACGCCGTATCCCGCCTCGACGGCAAGACCGGCGATCCACCACAGACAGCAACCCAGGCTGAGTAGCGCCACCTTCCCGGCAGTGAGGACGGCCTGTCCCCAGGTCGCCTCACGCTCGACGGCGACCGCATAGACGAGCCAGAGCGCAGGTGCGACCGCCACGTAGAGAACGGAGCTTGCGTTGATCCCGCTCACGCTCGCGACGACCAGTGCAAGAAGGGCGGGATGACGCCAGCCGCCTCGACGCAGAGCCAACGCCGTGAGCGCGACCATCCATGGCAGTCCCGCCCAAGGAAGAAGGATCACCGAGATCCGGCCCGCGTACTGGAGGAAGTAGGGGGAGAGCATGAAGGCGAGAGCTGCCACCGATCTCCCTGGGCGCGTGAGCCCGAGAACCCTCGACAGGTAGAGGACACCCGAACCGGCTGCGAACAGGATCGACCCGAGCCACAGCCTTTGCGCCACCCAGACCGGGACGTGCAGCGCGGAGAAGACCCAGAAGAACGGGCCCATCGGGAACAGGTAGCCGATGTACTCGTGCGTGACGGTCCCGAGGGCGACCCCCGGGTCCCACATCGATGCAACTTGCGAAAGGAACCGCGAGGGGTTCAGGTACAGGTAGGTCTTCGTGTCCGATGTGACCACGCCGGGACGAACCGCGAGGAGGGGTACGTACGCGAGCGCCGCGACGACGCCGAGCTCGAGGAACGTGGCGAAGAACCTGCGCTTCGTGAAGCGCGCGCGACCGGTGTCGCGTGACCCGGAGCTGCGCGAGCGCGTCGTGTCGACGCTCGTGGACGTCGATGCTGAGGAGGTTGTCGTCATCGTCGGGCGACGTGATCGGCGGGGCGACTGAATGCTGTCACCGACCCGATCTCCGAGGGGACGGGCGGCCCGTTCCTGCTCGCATCGTGCCGGTCCACCCCTGCTCTACGTCGGTCGGTAGTGTAAGCAAACGTTCCGGACCGAAGGTGGCAACCGTCGATCCGGCCGGGTTGAGCAAGGAGGTGGCGATGCTCGCCGTCGGGCTCACCGGCGGGATCGGGTCTGGGAAGTCAACGGTGGCAGATCTCCTCGTGCGGCGTGGCGCGGTCCTCATCGACGCCGACAGGATCGCCCGGGAAGTCGTGGAACCCGGAGGCCCGGCGTACCGGGCCCTGGTCGATCGGTTCGGAAAGGGCATTCTCCTGGCCGACGGGACGATCGACCGACCGGCTCTCGCCAAGTTGACCTTCCCGGACCCAGACGCGTTGAAGGACCTGAACTCCATAACTCACCCAGCGGTCGGCGCCGTCATGTCCAGACGCAGAGCCGAGCAGGAGTCGAGCGACAACGTCGTCCTTTTTGACATCCCTCTCATGAAACCGGAGCACCGTGATCTGCTCTCGCTCGACGTCGTGGTCGTCGTGGACACACCCGTGGAGATCGCGATGGCGCGTCTGGTCGACGGGCGGTCGATGGAACGGGCCGACGCCGCCGCCCGCGTCGCCGCGCAGGTGAGCCGCGAGGAAAGGCGAGCCGGCGCCGATCTGATCATCGACAACTCCGGGGACATCGAACACCTTCGTGACGAGGTCGACCGGGTCTGGGACGTGCTCTCGAAGCGAGCCGCAGAGGTGCAGCGAGCCTGAGGGACGGCCGGCGCCGACACAGCCCACCGGTACCATCGATCGCGTGCGCGACGAGAAGCAAGCGGTCCCGAGCACCGTTTCAGCGGCCCGACTTCCTGCTGGGAGGCGTTTCGAGGTGGTCTCGCCCTTTCGTCCTGCCGGGGACCAGCCCCGGGCGGTCGAGTTGCTTGCGAACGGGGTCGCGCGAGGTGACCGGTTCCAAACCCTCCTCGGGATAACCGGTAGCGGCAAAACGGCGACGATCGCCTGGACGATCGAAGCAGCGCAACGACCGACGCTGATCATCGAGCCCAACAAGTCCCTGGCGGCACAGCTCGCCTCCGAGTTGCACGAGCTCTTCCCCAACAACCGTGTCGAGTACTTCGTCTCCTACTACGACTACTACCAGCCCGAGGCATACCTGCCGACATCGGACACGTACATCGAAAAAGACTCGTCCATCAACGACGAGATAGACCGTCTTCGCCACGCGACGACCTCGAGCCTGCTGCTTCGACGGGACGTGATCGTCGTCGCATCGGTGTCCTGCATCTACGGGCTTGGTTCTCCGGAGGAGTACCAGAGCAGGATCCTCGCCTTGAACGTGGGGGACACCATCGACCAACGATCCATTCTGCGTCAGCTGGTCGACCTCCAGTACGAGCGCAACGACACGGTGCTCGCCCGCGGTCGTTTCCGCGCGCGCGGGGACACGATCGAGATCCACCCCGCATACGAAGAGCAAGCGGTGCGGATCGAGCTCTTCGGTGACGAGATCGACAAGATCAGGCGTTTCGACGTGGTCACAGGGGAGGTGGGCGAAGAGCTGGACGAGATCGTCGTGTTCGCGGCCACCCACTACGTGGCCGGCGACGAGACACTGCGTCGCGCGATCGATTCGATCGAGGTCGAGCTCCGCGAGAGGCTTTCGGAACTCCAAGGCGCCGGCAAGCTGCTCGAGGCTCAGCGACTGCGCATGCGTACCGAGCACGACCTGGAGATGCTCGCAGAAGTCGGCGTCTGCAACGGGATCGAGAATTACAGCCGCCACCTGGACGGACGCAGTGCCGGTGAGTCTCCGCACACACTGCTCGATTTCTTCCCACAAGACTTCCTGACCGTCATCGACGAGAGCCACGTGGCCGTGCCGCAGATCCACGGCCAGTACGAGGGCGATCGCTCACGCAAGCTGACTCTGGTCGAGCACGGCTTCCGCCTGCCGTCGGCTCTCGACAACAGGCCTCTCACCTTCGACGAGTTCTCCGGAAAGGTCGGTCAAGTGATCTACTTGTCGGCCACCCCCGGTGACTACGAGCTCCGCGTGTCGAGCCAAGTTGCAGAGCAATTGATACGACCGACCGGTCTTGTCGACCCGGAGGTCTTGATGCACCCCACCACCGGGCAGATCGACGACCTGCTCGAGCGCATCCGGACAGTCGCCGCGAAAGGCGGACGCGTGCTCGTGACCACCCTCACGAAGAAGATGGCCGAGGATCTGACCGACTACCTGCTCGAGCTCGGTGTGAGAGTCCGTTACCTGCACTCCGATATCGACACTCTCACCCGGATCGAGCTCCTGAGAGACCTGCGACTGGGCGAGTTCGACGTCCTCGTGGGCATCAACCTTCTCCGCGAGGGCCTCGACCTGCCGGAAGTCCAGCTCGTGGCCATCCTCGACGCGGACAAGACCGGTTTTCTCCGGTCGGCTTCGTCGCTCATCCAGACCATGGGCCGGGCCGCGCGAAACGTCGAGGGGCAGGTGGTCCTCTACGCCGACACGATCACCGACGCGATGCGCGAAGCGATCGGCGAGACCCAACGGCGAAGGGCGGTCCAGCAGGCCTACAACAAGGAGCACGGTATCGACCCGACAACGGTGCGAAAGGCGGTAGTGGACATCCTCGAGCGCATCCGGCCGTCGGACCAGGCTTCGTCTGCGTCCGAGTGGCAGAGGAGCCGTCCGAGGCCGGGTCGCGGCGGGGGAGCGGGTCTGTCCGGTCGGGGGCGACCAGCCAAGCGTCTTTCGAGGACTGCTCGGGCGCCGGAGAGCGCGGCTGACGAGCTCGTCGGCGAGCTCGGTGAACTGCCTGCCGAAGAACTTCGCCGACTCGCGAGGAGCCTCGAGGAGGAGATGCGCCGGGCTGCGGCGGAGCTCCGTTACGAGGAGGCAGCGCTGTTGCGCGACGAGATCGGTGAACTGCGAGTCGCCCTCGCCGAAGCCGAGGGAACGTCGCCCGTAACGGTTTCCTGAAAGTCGCTCTGGCGCCAGAGCCGCCTACGGGGCGAACCTCGGTTCCGACCTACTTCCAGATGGGCTGTCGCGACCGCCCGGTATTCTCCGTCTGATGGCCGACAGGCTGGTAATCAGAGGTGCGCGGGAGCACAACCTCCGCGATGTTTCGCTCGATCTCCCGCGGGACGAATTGATCGTCTTCACGGGGCTGTCGGGTTCGGGGAAATCGTCGCTGGCGTTCGACACCATCTACGCCGAGGGTCAGCGACGCTACGTGGAATCACTCTCCTCGTATGCGCGTCAGTTCCTCGGGCAGATGGACAAGCCGGACGTCGACTTCATCGAGGGACTTTCGCCGGCTATCTCCATCGATCAGAAGTCGGCGAGCCGTAATCCCAGGTCGACCGTCGGCACCGTTACCGAGATCTACGACTACCTGCGGCTGCTCTATGCGCGTGTCGGCCATCCCCACTGCCCCAACTGCGGGCGCCCCGTGGCCCGTCAGACACCCCAGCAGATCGTCGACAGGATCCTCGACCTTCCCGAAGGCACACGCTTTCAGGTGCTCGCCCCGGTGGTCAGGGGTCGCAAAGGCGAGTACGAAGCTCTCTTGGACGACCTCGCAAAGGAGGGTTACGCGAGGGCCCGTGTCGATGGCGAGACGGTAGAGCTGGCCGACCGCTCCTCTCTCAAACTGGCGCGCTACGAGCAGCACACGATCGAAGTTGTCGTCGACAGGCTCGTGAGACGGGCCGATATCCGTCAACGGCTCACCGAGTCGATGGAAACGGCACTGAGGCTCACAGACGGCGTGGCCGAGGTCGCTGTGATGGGGGAGGACGGATCCGAGGAGTTGATCACCTTCTCGGAACATCTCGCGTGCACGGCGTGCGGGATCTCATTCGAGGAGCCGGCGCCGAGGAACTTCTCTTTCAACTCACCCTACGGGGCGTGTCCGACTTGTGACGGGCTCGGCACACAGTTCGAAGTCGACCCCGATCTCGTGGTTCCCGACCCCACCTTGAGCATCGACGAGGGCGCCATCGCACCGTGGACGTCGGGCCGAAGCCACTGGTTCGACAGGATGATCGAAGCAGTTGCCGACGATCTCGGCTTCTCGCTCGACACACCATGGGAAAAACTTCGCAAGTCAGATCGAAAGGTCGTGCTCTCGGGAACGGGCGCGCGCCAAGTGACGATGCGCTACCGGAACCGTTTCGGGCGACAGAGGACGTTCAACACGCGCTTCGAGGGCGTCATCCCGTGGCTCCAGCGACGTCATTCGCAGTCGGAGTCCGACGCGGTTCGCGAGTGGGCCGAGACGTACATGCGCGAAGTTCCCTGCTCGGCTTGTAACGGAGCGCGGCTGAAGCCGGAGTCGCTCGCGGTCACCGTCGGCGGCCGCAACATCTTCGAGCTTTGCAGCTTGTCGATCACGGGAGCCGCGCGCGCCATCGCCGAGCTCGAGCTCGGAGAGCGCGAGCACCTGATAGCCGACCGGGTGTTGCGGGAGGTCCGTGCGAGGATGCAGTTCCTCCTCGACGTGGGTCTCGACTACTTGTCACTGGCACGTGCCACGGCGACACTGTCCGGCGGTGAGGCGCAGAGGATACGCCTCGCGAGTCAG
>DASPVS010000087.1:0-4106 GCA_035622235.1 Acidimicrobiales bacterium
GCTCGAGAGCCGGGCGTGGCTCGTCGAACCCACCGAGAACCCTTTCGAATTCGTCCAATTGATCGCTGTCCGACAATCCCGGCACGGAGTCGATCGGTATGTGGTGGATCGCTGCCATCGCACGAGCACACTGTTCGGTCATCAGTTTTCGGGCGCGCGTGAACTCGAGATCTCGCAATATCTTGCGAGGAATCGTCTCCCCGTCGATTCGTTGGAGAACCATCCAGGGGGCGCCGAACCCGTCGTCGTCGCCGAACTGGAGCACTGACGGCACAGGCACACCTGCTCGACCAGCCGCGAAGAGAAGCTCTGCTTCTGTCGGAATGCGTCCTTGCCCGAGCAGTCCCGAAGGACGTTCGACTTGAAGAATGAGGCCTACCCGCTCACCTGCGCGATCGCAGTCGAAGGACCACGTATCTCTTGAAGTTCCCCCGGACAGCCTGCTCAGGCCGGTCACCCTGCCGCCGACCAAGCTGGTCAAGCGTTGGGTGATAACGGACACACCCGCGTTCTCATCGGGTCGGACGCGCTCTGTCGCCACGTCTCGACTATTCCACCGCCACAGTCGGCCTACCCGACGAATCGAGCTGATGGAGGTACTCGACGATCCCATATCCAGTTCGCCCGCAGTAATTCCAGCGCGCGAGACCTTCGTTCAGGAGCGTGCTTCTTTGTGAGGAGCTCGAAGACCTGACCGAGGCGACCCTCAAGATGTCTGCCTGGAGTTCATGACGGCGCCCAAGTTTGTCAGAAGCAATCACCTTGGTCTCTTTGTGAGTGATGCCGTCTTCTTCTGTTTCAGTTCGCAGGTCCCATTTCGTGACCCCCGTCGCGTTCTCTCCATCCCAAACCCAGCCTCTGTGCAAGTCGCCAGCTGCCGTACCGATCCGAATTCCACCAAAATGAAGGTCGTCTCCGACGTTGATGCTGAACCATCTCCACATGAGTGGTCCGCCCCATCGCCTCGGTCCCCACGACTTGTCGCGGTTACCGCGTGCATCGGTGAATTCGTGACGTTCACCATCGACCGTCACCGATCCCGTCCATCGTCCCGCCTGTTCCAAGTGGCCCTTGCCGACCGAACTGGCAGCAGCAGACGCCGCTTCGCTTGAACGGTGTCCGGACCCCCGTCCGTCAGTCCCTACCGCAGGCGTGAGCGCGTCGAAGGTAGCCTCCAGCTCTACGGGCACCTGACGTGGGTTCGTTTCGGAGCGTCGGCTCGTCCGAACCGACGCATCCGCTGCCATCGAGATGTGCCATCGAGACATCGGTTCCGACATGCGAAACGTCACGGCGCCAACAGTCAGCTCCGTATCGGGCATACCGCGCTCGTCGCGAACGGCGCGGTACTCGCCAACGCCATCACCTGGTATCCAAACGGACAGGCTGACATCGGCAGTCCCTTCGCAGGGACGGATCCCTATCCGCGTAAAGAACCCGCTATCGGAAGGGGGATCGTACGCGTTGAAGTAGTACGACTCGCTCCAGGCCAGATCTGATTCGACTGGATGAGCCAGATCGTGGCTCGCGTCCAGGATCGGCACTCGCTACGCGGACCTCACCGACTTCGCCTGAGGTCCCTTCTGACCCTGTTCGGTGTCGAACTGCACCCTCTGCCCCTCGGTCAACTCCCTGTACCCAGTTCCCTCGATGGAACTGAAATGGACGAAGACGTCCTCGGTGCTGTCGTCGGGTGTGATGAACCCGAAGCCCTTGCCGGAGTTGAACCATTTCACAGTGCCCGTAGCCATGCCTATTTCCCTTCAACCGTCCGATCGACACAACCGGATTCAGGAACGCTACCCGCTCCATCGCGTGTCGTCTTCCCTGAGCACCCAGCCCCGCAGCTCAATCGTCCGCCACGAGCATTTTAGGAACGGGGTACTTGCGGGCCCTGAACCACTCTCCGAGCGCCTTTGCCTGCTTGTCGAAACGGCGGGCTTCGGTTGCTCCACCGTTCAGGAGCGAATGGATCACAAAGTTGACCGCTCGGAGGTTCGCAAACTCGAACCTCTCGACGGCTAGTTCGCGGATCTCAGGCAGGAGGCTTCTCAAAGTTTCAACCGTTATCGTTGCACGCAGCCATGACCACACAGCGTCGTCAGTTGCCCACACACCAAGGTTTGCATTCCCTCCCTTGTCCCCCGAACGGGCGTTGAGCAAGCGCCCGAGTGGTTCGACGCTCTTAGCTCCATTCCCTCGCGAAGGTCCTTTCCCTCGCGAAGGTCCTATCCCTCGCGACTGTTCAGCCGGCTCCGTGCCATAGGACGCGTCGGCCTCGGGGATAGGCAGGCTCGCCGAAAGGGCAAAGGTCTTCGGAGCCGGGATCGATTCCCGTCTTCCGCTTTCATGGACGACCACGTGATCCACCGACTCCTGGTCGATCAGCGTCGGCCAGTACACCCCGAAAGCCGATCCGCGACCGGGCGGTTCGGTGAAGTAGAGGCCTGGGAAATTCGCAAGAGCCAACTCGACCAGTGCAGAGGAAAACCTCCTCCCGCAACTGCCTTCGTCACCATCCGCTGATATCTGCAAGAGGCATGACCCCGTCATCTGGTCCGACGCGTCTGGGTCCACTGTGCCTATCCGAGTGAAACGAAGGTCGGAAATACCATGGTCCTCGCCGAGTTGTGCTCGCACGGACGCTTCGAACACGGCGGCCTTAGCGTCCACGTCGAGTCCGGTGAGGACAACGGTCGAAGTATTGCGCCATCCCCCGAGCGCGGTGACGGCGACCTTCGTATGGCGGGGCGGAACCAGTCCCTTCGCCCCGCTCATGAGGACTTCGTCGGTTGCTACCTGTTCCAGATGGACGCTGTCGATCGCTGCGACGACATCGGGGTTCAGGTACATCGGATCAGCGACTTCGTAGAGCAGTTGCGCCGTCACGGTGTCGACGGTCACTTCTCCCCCCGTCCCGGGGTGCTTAGTGACGAGGGACCGGCCATCGGAGTGGATCTCGGCAATCGGAAACCCGGGTTTGACGAGATCGGAGATCTCGCGGAACCCAGAAAAGTTTCCACCCGTCGCCTGCGCCCCGCACTCGATTACGTGACCGGCAAGGACGGCCCCGGCTAGAGCGTCGTAGTCCTCCCTTCCCCAGTCCCACCACCAGGCGGCAACCCCGCTGACCAACGATGCGTCGGCGACCCTGCCGGTGACCACGATGTCTGCGCCTCCGTCGAGAGCTGACTTGATGCCGAAGCCTCCGAGATACGCGTTCGCAGTGAGCGGCTCGTGGTTCCAGGTGTCAAAAGGCATCCCGGTGTCTAGATTTCTCAGCTCGTGACCGTTCGAAATCAAATTCGAGAGGTGCGGCATGAGGTCGTCACCCTCGACACGAGCGACAGAGAGGCCCACACCGAGTTCGCCTAAGAGGTCACTCGTCGCCCGCGCCATTGCCGCCGGGTTGAGACCACCGGCATTGACGACGACCTTGATGTGCCTGTCGGCGATCTCATTTGCCACCGGCTCGATCTGACGCAGAAAGGTTGCGGCGTACCCGCCCTCGGAATCCGAGCGTCGGGCTCGGGCGAGTACCAGCATCGTGACTTCGGCCAGGTAGTCGCCGGTCACAACGTCGACCGGGCCGCCGTTCACCATTTCTTCGAGTGCAGAAAGCCTGTCCCCGTAGAAGCCTGAGAAGTTGGCGATGCGAACCGGTCGCCGATCGATCTTCATCGGGACACCTGAGCAACAACACTCTTGACGTCGAGAAGATGATGTGTGACTTCGTGGAGCGTGTGTCGACACAACCATGCCACGTCTCGCTCGGCAGATTCAGGGAAGTTGTAGATACACCTTCTCGAGGCTTGGTCCAGAGAGAGCGCGTCGGACACTCTGGCGAAAAGGCCTATCGCGACTCCTAGCTCGATTAGTACTTCGCTCAGAGCCTCTTCGTGATAGCCGGCCAATTCGACGCGTTCGTCTCTGTACATCCGCGAGAAGCTGGGACACTCCTCGACCAAGGCCAAGAGAATCCGCTCGCGCTGCACAAGAAGGACATCGCGGACGTGGCAGACGTACTCTTGCGCCGACCAGACCCCCGGAGACGGCCGGACCAATTCGAACCCTGCTCTCCCGGCCGGCTCGAGAATCGTCCGGTA
>DASPVS010000088.1:0-5595 GCA_035622235.1 Acidimicrobiales bacterium
CGGGCCAGGTTTCTGGTGTCGAGGCGCTCGTGCGCTGGCGCCACCCGGACAGGGGCCTTGTCCCGCCGGACCAGTTCATTCCCCTGGCCGAGGAAAGTGGTCTCATCGTCCCACTCGGTTATTGGGTTCTGTCCGAGGCGTGTCGTCGGGCTCTGGAGCTGGAGTCGCGCTCGGCCAACGGCACTCCCCTCACGATGTCCGTCAACCTCTCGACCAAGCAGCTGCAGCAACCCGATCTCATCGACAGGGTGCGATCCACATTGGAGGAGACGGGCCTCGAACCCGCACGCCTGGCTCTCGAGATAACTGAGAGCGTGATGATGGCCGACATGGAGATCTCGGCCGTCCGGCTGCAACAGTTAAAGGATCTCGGAGTGAAGATCGCGCTGGACGACTTCGGCAAGGGCTACTCGTCGCTCAATTACATCCGCCAATTCCCGGTGGACATCCTCAAGGTCGACAAGTCCTTCATAGACGGTGTCGGGGAGGAGAGCGACGTTTCGGCCCTCACTGGCGCGATCATCGACCTCGCTTCGGTCCTGCACATCAGACCGGTCGCCGAAGGCATCGAGGAAAGCGAGCAGTTGGACCGCTTGATCGAGCTGGGATGTGACCTGGGTCAGGGCTTCCTCTTCGCAAGGCCGATGGAGCCTGTCGCCCTAGCCGAGTTCATAGCCGGCACCCGTCACGACGTGGCTGGCTCCTGAGCCGTAGGCGAGCCGGAGCGCCCGAGCGCCGGAGGCGGCGACTCGCGAGATCGTGAGCGTTAGCTCCGAGCGCGGGAGCGCCCCAGCACCGGAACGCCGGAGGCGGCGAAGCCGATCGGGCGCCCAATCCGCCAGGTCGTGGGCAAAGCATGCTGCCCTCGCATGGATGGCCCATCTGACGTACCATCACGAGAACGCGTTCTCGTGTCGGCCTGGTCCCCGGTCCCACGGGGGTCTGAGAACGGCGCGTCCAGCGCGCGCCACGATCAAAAGCCAGGATCAGGACCGTCTGGGGGACGGCTGAAGGGGAGACAGGGGGATTCAGGTTGCGTCTCGAGTCGAAAACGCGGTCGGTACTGCTGCCCGTCGTCGCGTCGTTAGCCGTCCTAGCTGCCGCCTGCAGCTCGTCCAGCAGTTCCAGCCCGAGCTCTTCGTCCGCGACCACGGCCCAATCTTCGGGATCGAGTGGCGTTTCGGTCACCCCGTCGATGTCCTCGACGCTCACGTCGTGCCCGACTTCGACGTCCTGCTTCGTTTCGGGGAACGTCGCCACGATCAGCGGCGTCGTTCCGGGTCTCTTCAAAGGTGCGCTCGTCGGAACCGATGCATACCTGGCTTATCAGAACTCGCAAGGGGGGCTGGACGGTCGGAAGTTCAAACTGATCTCGGAGGACGACGCGTTCAGCTGTAACAACAACAAGGCACAGACGCAGTCGCTCGTCGGACAGCCAGGCGTGATCGCGTTGACGGGGTCGTTCTCCTTGGAGGACAACTGCGGGGGTCAGATAGTCGCAGCGCATCCCGATTTCCCTGACGTTTCGGTGACTCTTGACCCGACGACTGCCGCGCTTCCGAACGTCATCTCGCCTCAGCCGCTCGCGCAGGGGATGGCCACCGGTCCGCTCATGTATTTCAAGCAGAAGTTCCCCACGGCATACCAGCATGTGGGAACGTTGGTCGCCAATGCAGGATCGGCGCCGGCTCAGTGGGTCGGTGAGCAGGCGGCGATGATCCACGAGGGTTACAAGATCGTCTATCAGCGGGAGTACGGGCCGCTCGAGACCGATTTCACCTCCGACATCCTGAAGATGGAGCAGGCGGGGGTCCAGATGGTCGTTCTGATCTCAGTGGACCAGAGCCTCACGTCCCGTTTCCTAGCTCAGGCGCACACGCAAGGCTGGCATCCACAGGTGATCTGGGGTGGGGCGTCCACATACACGACCACAATTGTCCAGCAAGCGGGTGGGCCGTCGGTCGCAAACGGCTTCTACCTGGAGCAGGCTGCAGCTCTCTACCTCGGGCAGGACCAGAGCTCGGTGCCCGAGGTGGGCGAGTTCCTCAAGTGGGTGCACGGCCTCTATCCGGGCTTCGTTCCAGACCTTTTCACCCTCTACGGTTGGACTTCCGCTCAGCTGTACGTCCAGGGCCTGAAGCAGGCCGGCGCCAATCCGACGTCTCAAAGCCTGCTCAACTCTCTCAAACAGATAACGAGCTTCGACGCGAACGGGCTCTTGGCTCCGGCGAATCCCGCCGGCCATGAACCGGCGTCCTGCTACCTGCTCGCCAAGATCGTCAACGGCGACTTCCAGAGGGTGGACATGCCACCGTCGGGATTCCGCTGCGACGGCACCTACTACCACGCGAGCTAGCGTCCGGGGGGAAGAGGGCGCGGGAGGTGTCGATGAGCACCGTCGACCGGGGGAGCCGGAAGCAGTGAAGCGCGTCCCCAGAATGCAGTGATACACACCTTCCTCCAGTACACGGTTCTGGGGGTCGTGTACGGGGCCGTCTACGCCGTCGCGGCGTCGGGCCTCGTGGTGACTTACTCGACGTCCGGTGTATTCAACTTCGCCCACGGTGCAGTGGGCATGGTCGCTGCTTTCACGTACTGGGAGCTCACCCAAGATCACCACGTCCCCGTACTGCTCGCGCTAGTACTCGTCCTCCTCGTCCTCGCGCCCGTAATGGGGATCGTCATCGAGCGCGTCCTCATGAGACGCCTTTTCGGCGCGAGCACCGAACGCTCGCTCATGGTCACGCTGGGGCTGTTGGTGATCCTTCTCGGCATCGCGAGCAAGATCTGGGGAGGACAGACAGAACGGTCGCTCCCCTTCTTCTTCGACCCGCACACGATCGACGTGTTCGGCGTCTACATAGCCGTGCACTACCTGGTCATCATGGCTGTGGCCGTCGCCGTGGCTGTCGGCCTCCGTTTCTTGCTGCGCGCGACGCGCGTGGGTGTGGCGATGCGCGCAGTGGTGGACGACCCGGATCTCCTGGCCATGTCGGGTGCGTCCCCGATTCGGATCGCGCGACTCGGTTGGGTTATAGGCACGATGCTCGCGGCACTTGCGGGTGTGCTCATCGCTCCCATCGTCAATCTCGATCAGACGATCCTCACCCTGTTCGTCTTGAACAGCTTCGCCGCCGCGGTGTTCGGGCGGCTGCGGAGCCTGCCTCTCACGTTCCTCGGCGCTCTTCTCATAGGGCTCGGGCAGCAATACCTGACGAGTTACCTGCCACAAGGGTTCCAGACGAACTGGCTTCCCAACACGGTCCTCGCGATACCGATGCTCTTCCTCTTCGTGGTGCTACTGCTGCTCCCGCAAGAACGCTTGAAGGTGAGCGGCAGGGTCGGCATCTCGCGCATCCCGCGGCTCGTGACGCCCCTTCAATCCTTGAGCGGCGCGGCCGCCGTAGTCGCACTTTCGGCGGTCGGCGCTGCTGTTCTGAGCACAACCTGGCGCGCGGCGCTCAGCCAGGGGCTCATCTTCGGCATTGTCGGACTTTCGCTCGTCCTCCTCACCGGTTACGCCGGTCAGGTCTCGCTCGGTCAGTTCGCGTTCGTAGGAATCGGCGCTTTCACGATGGGGAAGATCGCCGGTGGCGGATCATGGCTCGGGCTCCTGGCGGCGATCGGTGTCGCGGCCGCTGTCGGAGTGCTCGTTGCGTTGCCGACGCTCAGGGTCAGAGGCCTTTATCTCGCGCTGGCCACCTTGGCGTTCGCGCAGTTTGTGTACTACGTGTTCTTCTCGAACGTTTATTTCTTCAATCAGAGCGGTTCGGTGTTCATCAAACGGCTCTCATTGCCCGGGATCTCCTTCAACAGTGACCGCTCGGAAATGATCTTCCTGGGAGTGGCGTTCGGCTTGGCGTCGATGCTGGTCCTCGCCATCCGTCGCGGAACCTTCGGCCGCCGGTTGGTCGCGCTTTCGGACTCACCGGCCGCTTGTGCGACCGTCGGGCTCAACGTGAAACTCACGAGGCTCGCCGTGTTCGGTATATCCGCCGGACTGTGCGGGCTTGCAGGTGCTCTGTACGGTGGGCTCCAAGGCCCAGTGAGCTCCAACGACTTTCCTCTGTTGGCGAGTCTGTTCGTTCTGCTCCTACTCGTCATTTGGGGAGTTCGCACCGTGACCGGCGCTCTTTTGGCTGGCCTCAGCTACGCGATCCTCCTCGCTCACGCCGGTGGGATCATCGGGTTGCTCGTCGGCGCCGGGGTGATCCTGATCGGATGGCTGCCCAACGGCGTACTGGGTTGGATCGGGCCTGAGCTCGATCAGAGGGTGAGGATGACTCTCGGGGAGGCATCTCCCGAGATGGTCCCACGAGTCACCGAGGACCACCCCCGTGTCGCTTGAACCGTCCGGACAACAAGAGTCGGGACAATCGCCACCCGACGAGTCACAACAGCCCGACGAGTCACAACAACCCGACGAGTCACAACAGCCCGGCGAGTCACAACAGCGCGAGCGGCTGCTGGATGTCCGCGATGTATCGGTTCACTTCGGTGGTGTCCAGGCGTTGCACTCTGTGTCGTTGAATGCAGAAGCAGGTTGCGTCACGGGTCTCATCGGTCCCAACGGTGCGGGGAAGACAACGCTCTTCAACGTTCTGAGCGGTTTGCAGAAACCGGACAGGGGACGGGTCCTTCTTGATGGGAGGGACATAACACGTATGGGCCCCGACCACCGGGCACATCTGGGGCTTGCGCGTACGTTCCAACGTCTCGAGTTGTTCTGGTCTCTGAGTGTGTGCGACAACGTCCGCGTCGGTAGCGAATCGAACGTCCAATGGTGGCGGATCTCCCACATCCGATCGCTCGTCGGAAGAAACGGTGGCTCGTCTCGAGTGGCGGGCCAGCGGGCCATCGGCGACAAAGCCATCCGATCTCTGCTCAGAAGAGTGGGTCTGGACGGTCTCGCCGATCATCCGGTCGACTCCTTGCCCACGGGGCAGGCGCGACTGGTCGAGTTGGCGCGCGCGCTCGCCATCGGACCACGTGTCCTGCTTCTCGACGAGCCGGGCTCCGGACTCGACGAGTCGGAGAGCACCATGCTCGGAACTCTCCTCAAACAGTTGGCGGGCGAAGGAATGGCGATACTTCTGGTCGAGCACGACATGGGCCTGCTCATGAGGGTGTGTGAACGCGTCTTCGTGCTCGACTTCGGCGAACTGATCGCGTCTGGCACTCCGGATCAGGTTCGAGCCGACCCGGCCGTGCAGATCGCATATCTCGGTGCTCCACCAACAGACGCAAAGGATGTAGACGTGGCCGGAGGTCCGGTGCGTTGACGATCGTGATAACACCAACCGGAGGTCCGGTGCGTTGACGTTCGCGACGACACCACCCGCCGAAGCTCCTGCCGACGACGGCCTGCCGTGCGCATTGGAGCTAACCGGTGTGCGCGCCGCCTATGGGCGGATCGAGGTCATCCACGGCGTCGACTTGAGCGTCGCTTCGGGAACCGTTCTCGCTGTGCTCGGGCCAAATGGGGCCGGAAAGTCAACGCTTCTCAAGGTCATGGGCGGGAGGATGCGCCCGTCTTCGGGAAGTGTACGGGTGGAGGGCGCCACTGTAGGACGACACGAAGGCGCGGAATCACTT
>DASPVS010000089.1:0-10744 GCA_035622235.1 Acidimicrobiales bacterium
CTCGACACCAGAAACCTGGCCCGTCTCGAGCACGAATATCGGCTGGTAGTGCAAGACGAACTCCTCGCGCTCGACAGCCCTCTGGAGATCCGCCTTGAGCTCGAGCCGTTCGAGGACGGTCCTGTGCATCACCGGTTCGAAGACCTGGTACCTGCCCTTGCCCTGGTTCTTCGCCATGTACATGGCGAGGTCGGCGTCGCGTAGAAGATCGTCCGGTCGCTGGTCGCTGAACAGGTCGGCAAAAGCTATGCCGATGCTCGCGCGGATGAAGACTTCTTTGCCCTCGAGGTCACACGGCTTGGCCAACTCATGCATGACGCGCTCGGCGATCTCTGCGGCCACCTCGAATCCACCATCCTCGAGAAGGATCGCGAACTCGTCTCCGCCGAAACGCGCCGCAGTGTCGGCAGATCTAACGCATTCTCGCAAACGATTGCCGACCTCTGCGAGCAGTAGGTCACCAGCCGCGTGCCCGAGGCTGTCGTTGACCGTTTTGAAGTCGTCCAAGTCGAGGAACAAGACGCAAACCGAACTGTCGGTTCGTGCCAACCGCTGCAACGCGTGGTCCACGCGGTTGTGGAACAGCGCCCTGTTGGCCAGACCCGTTACAGAGTCGTGGAAAGCCTGATGCGACAGCTGCTCCTCGAAGTTCTTCCGCTCGGTGATGTCGCGAGTGTTGAGCACGATGCCCTGGACGTTCGGGTCGCCCGAAAGGTCGGTGGCGACCATTTCGACGCGCATCCAGCTCTCGTCTCGATGTTGAACTCGCAATTCCAGGGACTCGCTGTTGCCGTCTCTCGCTTCACCCGAGCCGAGAAGGACGGACGCGAGGTGAGACCGGTGGGCAGGATCGAGGAGCTCGAGCACCGAGGTCCCGAGAAGCCCGTCGGGCTCGAAACCGAAGACCCGCCTCACAGACGGGCTCACGTATCGAATGGTTCCGTCGCGCTCGACGATGGTCATCACGTCCGACGAGTTCTGCACGAGAGAACGGAATCGTGCCTCGCTCTGGCGCCTGTGCAGGTCTTCCGCGAGCTCCGCCCCTTCGAGGGCGAGCGCAGCCTCTGACGCAAGTGCCGACACACTTCCGGCAAGGTGAGCCGGAACGGGGCTGCGTCCACCTATAGCCGCAAACCCCCGCACCTCTTCTCGGACGCGCAGGGGAACGACGAGAACGACCGCCTGGTCGTCATCCGGAAGGATCCACTGGCGATCCGATTCTTCCAGCACGAACGGGGCACCTGCGCGCAGCTGCCGGCCGACCTGACCAGTGAAGGTTGCGTCGGCGTTCGCATTTCCTTCGAGAAGGATCGTGTCACGAGATACACGTCCGGGTCCGGGATCGGCATTGGTCGCGGGCAGTTCCGCGCAGAGCTGGAACACGTCGCCTTTGGTCTCGGCTTTACGAAGGTAGAGCTCGACCCCCCGATGAGCACCGACCAGTGATCCGAGGCCCTCCGTTGCCGTCCGCAGAACCTGCCTGCGATCCGCTGCTGCGACAAACGCCTCGCCTGCTTCACGAAGAGTCCGCTCGCGACCTTCAGCGGCTTCGTGCCGCTTCACGAGGCCGACCATGCGCGCGACGACCAGCAGGAACAGGGCGACGGAGACGCTGTTCATGAGAATGACGTCCCGCGCTTTGCCCTGAATGGCTTGGACGACCTGGACAGCCGGCACGACAAGGACCGCGCATGTGAGCACCGCGAATCGGAAGCCGGTGAAAGGTCTTTCGAATTCGACGGAGCGATCGGACATCCGCCTCATTGACGGATGCAGCGCCGCGGTTCCCCAGACGATGTAGAACGCGGCCCAACCAATATCGAGCCATCCGCCGGTGTTGTATCCGCCATGAAGGAGATACCAACCGTAGACGGTGTCGGACACGAGGAGCGCGCAAGCAGCTCCCACCATCAGGTAGTACGACGTACATCGCGTCCCCACTCCGACAGCCATCCGAATGAGAGCTACAAGGACCAGTAGGTCCATGAGCGGATAGGCGATCGAGATCAGCTTGGTGAGCAGCGACAGCGATTTGTCGTGCGCGTAGGGAGCCATGAAGAACACCCACGAGAGCGCTCCGACACCGATGGAGACGATTAGCGAATCGATTAGGCCCGGACGGTCGCCACCGGGGGTGCGGTCTCTGATTATGAGAAGAATCCCCGCGACCATGCAGGGATAGACGCTCAGGTAGAGGACATCCGCGATCGATGGGAACGGAAGTGGCGTCCCGAAGAAACGCTGATAGTTGTACGCGAGGATGTCCCCACCGACGAACAGCGCTTGGCCAAGAGCGAACAGGTACCAAGGCACGGGTTTGGCAGGACGGTTGATCCTCGTCCCGATGACGATCGCGATCGCGGCACTTCCACCGATGATGTTGTACATCCAGCCCGCGTGCGCGAACGGTGGAACGAAGTAATAGAAAACGAGCATTACGACGCCGATGGCGGGGTAGATCCGCCAAGGCGCGGGCTTGACCTTGTCGTCTTGCTCGATCTTTTCGACTGCTGGATTCACCTGTGCCACCGTGTCCCCTACCGGTTGCAGTACCGCCGTTTCTGTTCCCGCCTTTTGTCTTCCCGCCGTTTCTCTTCCCGCCTTTTGTCTTCCGGCCGGTCCCATCGCAAATACCGCGCTAGCGCTCGAGGACGCGAAGCGAGGGCACGTCGGTCCTGAGTGGAAATCGCTCCGCCAGCCAGCCGATGACGGATATGAGGTGCTCGACCTGTTCTTCGGTGTTCGCCGCTGTGATCTGCATGCGGAAGCCCACCTCGTTCATCGGCACGAGCGGATAGGCCGCCATCGTCACGTAGATCCCGTTTCGGAAGAGAAAGTGCCCGACCTCGTCGATGTCTTCGTGACGCGAGAGAGGTACTTCCACGACCGGGTAGCCAGACGTATTCGGGGTGTAGATCCCGAGGTCGTCCAAGCCCTCGAGAATTCTCCAAGTCGATGCGTGCATGCGAGCACGGAGGACGTCGCCCCTCTTTTCGTTGACCTTCAAACCCTCGATGACAGTCGCCAGGGAGGCCACGGGCGAAGGCCCGGAATAGAGATACGGCGGAGCCGCCACCTTCAATACGTTCTTCAGGTCTGTCGGGCATGCGATGAACGCGAGTAGCGAGGAGTAGGCCTTGGAGAGGCCCCCCACAAGCACGATGTTCTCGTACGACTCACCGAGGTGCCGAACGATGCTGTTCCCTCTCTTGCCATAGCTGCAAAGCTCGTCGTCGCCGCGCTCGCCGATCACACCGAAGCCGTGGGCGTCGTCCACGTACAGAAGAGCGTCGTACATACGCGCTAAATGCGAGAGCTCCGCCAGCGGTGGAGCGTTACCCGTCATGGAATTGACCCCGTCGGTGCAGATGACCTTCGGCGACCCGTGTGTTTCGCGAAGCTGCCTCTCCAGGTCCTCGGGATCGTCATGGCGGAAGCGGTAGATCGTGGCGCCGTGAGAACGTGCGGCCATTGCGCCGTCGTAGATCGTTTTGTGCGCGCGTCCGTCCAGAAAGATGCTGCCTCCACCGACGAGAACGGGAATGACCGACTGGTGGATCAGCGTGATCGTCGGCAGTACGAGAGTGTCCTCGACACCGAGCAATTCAGAGAGACGGCCTTCTATCTCTTCGTAGAGCACAGGGCTGCCGAGCAGTCGCGACCAGCTCGGATGCGTGCCCCACCGATCGAGATAAGGGGGAATCGCTTCGATGATCTCGCGATCGAGGTCGAATCCGAGGTAATTGCAAGATGCGAAATCACTCAGCCATTGATCGCCGACGCGGATCATCCGACCGTCGATCTCGTCGACGACCGCGTCCACCATCGGGTGCGAGTACTGCAGGCGCGCCAGCTCGGAGCAGGTCTCCAGCCAACGATCCAGCCATCGGTCGTCCGTCCGGCGAAGCGGTTTGGGCCCACCGGATCCAGTCGCCGCGACCCCCGTCGGCACCGAGCCAGACTCATCCGCGCGCGTCGGTTGAGCGGTCGCCCCCCTCGGGCCATCGTTCATTGCAGTGACATCGGGTAGCTGGGGCTACGTCTTTAGGAGCGCCTTGGGACTCCTCGGCTGGGAACTGTGCGGTCACCCACCGAACCCCGGCCACGGAAGGGCAGTACATACTCCTGGAGATATATAAGCAGAATCGCATATTTGTCTGGCGCCATGCCTGCCGGGGAGGGTCTGTCTCCGGGGCCTGTCCCGAGGGGCTGTCTCCGGGGCCTGTCCCGAGGGGCTGTCTCGAGCCCTGTCTTCAGAGCCGGTCTGTAGGTCGGCGATTCGCATACCCACCCGAAAGAACTTCGGGGTGCTTATGGGGCGAGTGGCGTTTGTGGCGAAGCCCTTCGATAACGTCGTCGGGGTGGGCCACGAGAAAGAGAAGTCGGTCCGGCGCCCCAGGTGAGGAGCGGGGATGAGTCGCCGGGGCGTGGTCGCGACCTGGCGGGACGAAGAGTTCTGGTCGTCGGTGCATCGGCAGGAATAGGGCGTGCATTCGCGAACCGCGCACTCCTTCAGGGAGCGCGTGTGGTCGTGGCTGCGCGACGCAGTGACCGACTCTCGGAGCTCGTCCGCTCGAACGACGCGCTCGCCGTTACCTGCGACGTGAGGAATCCAGATGATTGCCGACGCATGTTGGAAGAGGCCACTTCGGCGCTCGGCGACCTGGATCTGCTCGTGTATTGCGCGGGGGTTGCGCCGCTACGCCCGATGGTAGAGACCACGGAAGACGACTGGGCCTCTGTCCTCGAGACTCACGTGCTTGGTCTTCACCACACGATCCAGGCCGCTATGCGCCATCTTTCTGAGAGCGGTGTGATAGCGGTTCTCTCCTCGGAGACCGTGGGAAAACCGCGTCCTGGTCTCGGCGCTTACGGCGCGAGCAAAGCCGCCCTCGAGGAGTGCGTCCGTGCATGGCGGTTGGAGCATCCGAGCCGGCGGCTGGTCAACGTCGCGATCGGTGCCACCTTCCCGACCGAATTCGGCGATGCGTTCGACCCAAAAGTTTTGAAGTCAGCCATCGACGATTGGACACGGCATGGGCTCATGACCGAGAAGATGCTCGATCCCGATGACGTAGCAGGCGCGCTGGCGGGGACTCTCGCCTCGGCACTCGATTTTCCTCGCGTGGGATTCGAGGACATCGTGTTGCGACCACCATCCCCTGTCGTAAACCGTTTTTCGGTGCGACCGGAGGAGTGAGGAACCGAAGCTCGAGGGTACAGAGCCTCGAGAGCAGAAATCGAGGAGCCGAATGACCGATTCGAACGAAAACCGGCCGCCCCACGGTGACTGGTTGGGCACCCCTTACGTGCGTTTCGAGCGCCACGGCAGCTTGGCTCACTGCATCGTCGATCGACCCGAAGCTCGAAACGCGATGACGGGCTCCATGTACTTTGCCGTGCGGTACGCCGTAAACATCGTCGCAACCGACGAGGATCTCGCCGGAATGCTTCTAACCGGCACTGGCGACGTCTTCATTCCCGGTGGCGACCTGAGCTCGACCAGGGTCGACGAGTGGGGAAATCTGCCCGGACTGCTCGGGATCGACTCGACGCCTTTCGAGGCGATCCGTTCTTCAGCCAAACCGGTCGTGAGTGCCGTGAACGGCATTTGCCAAGGCGGAGGCATGTTGATGGCGATGCTGTCGGATGTTGCCGTCGCTAGCGAGCGGGCCACCTTCCGGGCGCCCGAACTCTACAGGGGCATCGCCGACACGGGGTACGCCACATATCTTCCGACACAGGTTGGGGTTGGACGCGCTCGCGACCTCCTGTTCACCGGACGAACGCTCAGTGCCGCAGAGGCTTGTGATTGGGGGATCGTTACCAGAGTCGTGTCGCACCAAGAGCTTTTGGACGCTTCGATCGAGGCTTTGGTGGCGTGTTGCAGGACCGCTCCTGATGCGCGGCTCGCAGTGAAGCGGATCGTCAACGACAGGTACGGCCACCCTGACCGGATGTCGATGGAACACAGCCTTCGAGGAGACGAGGTAGTCGAAGGCTGGCGGGCATTCAGTGAGCGTCGAGCACCCTCCTGGATACCGGAAGACCTACGACCTGAGGGCCGCCTCTAGGCCGAAACGAAACTCACCCCGTTGACGACCGTGACTTCCGCCAACGGCTTCTATCCTCACCCAGACTCCGGTTCCCGCTTGCGCATATCATATACACAGGACTGACCTGTCATATACACAGGACTGACCTGCCACGAATCGGGAGCCAGGAGCTTCGATTGGCCAAGCGTTAGGACTTGCTCACGATCTTCTCGGGCAGTGAGCTTGACTATCGCGTGAACTGCTGAGATCAGTGCACGGAGAGGGGCTAATGATGAAGGCCGAGGATCTCGTTCTCGTCAGCGTCGACGACCACCTAGTAGAGCCGCCAAACATGTTCGACGGGCGCCTGCCGCTCAAGTTCCAAGATCGGGCACCTCGGGTGGAACGCACCGATGACGGTTCCGATGTCTGGGTCTTCAACGGGGTGAAAATCCCGAACATAGGACTGAATGCTGTCGCCGGTCGACCACGTGAGGAATACGGCATCGAACCAACAGCCTTCGACGAGATGCGTCCAGGCTGCTTCAACGTGCACGAGCGCATCAAGGACATGGACGCGGGCGGAGTACTAGCCTCGATGAATTTCCCGTCCTTCCCCGGTTTCAGCGCCAGATTGTTCGCCGCTTGCGAAGACCACGAATTAGCTCTGTCGGTTTTGCGTGCATATAACGATTGGCACATAGAGGACTGGTGTGGTGCATATCCCGGCCGCTTCATCCCGATGGCACTCCCAGTCCTGTGGGATCCAGAGCTGTGTGCCGAGGAAGTCCGTCGCGTGGCAAAGGCCGGGTGCCACTCGATGACTTTCACAGAAAATCCCGCGGCATTGGGCTACGCCAGCTTCCACGACAGCACTTGGGACCCGCTGTGGCGAGCACTGTGCGATGAGCAAGTCGTTCTGTCGATCCATCTTGGTTCCTCGGGACAATTGGCGGTTACCGCCCCGGACGCGCCCGTCGACGTAATGATCACGCTGCAACCCATGAACATCTGTAGTGCGGCTGCCGACCTTCTCTGGTCGAGGGTGATCAAGGAGTTCCCGCACCTTCGAATAGCGCTGTCGGAGGGGGGAACGGGCTGGATCCCGTACTTTCTCGACCGCATCGACCGGACTTACGACATGCACCGCGCGTGGACCGGACAGGATTTCGGCGGAAAGCTGCCAAGTGAGGTCTTCAGGGAGCACTTCCTCACTTGCTTCATCGCGGATCCGGTGGGCATAAGGCTGCGTGATCTGATCGGCATCGACAACATCGCCTGGGAGTGTGACTACCCACACTCGGATTCTTCGTGGCCCGAGGCGCCCGAGGAACTCGCCGCTGTCGCAACAGACGTTCCCGATGACGAACTCGACAAGATCAGCCATCTGAACGCTTGCCGCTGGTATTCGTTCGACCCTTTCGCCGTTCGTGTGCGTGAAAAGTGCACAGTAGGGGCCTTACGCGCAGAAGCGGCAGATCACGACGTGTCGGTTCGTTCCTTCGACAAAGGACGTTTCGAACGCACCCAAAAGGGTGCCGATCTGGGTTCCCTTGCGCGAAGAGCCACGGCCTGAGAAGAGTCGACTTGGAGGCCCCTTGGACCAAGGGTTCTCCTCGGTCCGCTTCAAGGGCGAGGTCCTGCAACGATGGACTCTTGACGCTTCGAAACGGGACTGGATATCGTATATTGATAATCAATTCGGAAATTAATCCGACTTTGTGAGGGGCTAGCGACTCTGTGACGGGCTAGGAGGAGCCACGAGCGACAGCACGGTTGACGATCCACTTCGGGCATCCCTGGAGACAGGTGCCCTCGGTGAAATTCCCGACGAGGGGATGCCGCGTCGACCCGACCTGCTGTTCGACCCCGGTCTGAGGCCAAAGGTCAGGAGCCAGAACGGCCCGCGTTTTCCGTTTCCCATACCGAACGGATGGTTCATAGTCAGTACCTCGCACGAGGTTCCGGTCGGTCACATAACGCCACTTCACTATTTCGACCGTGACCTCATCGTGTTTCGCGGAGAGTCGGGCGAAGCTCACGTCACAGCTGCTTACTGCGCCCACTTGGGGGCTCACCTGGGTGTCGGGGGCAAGGTACGTGGCGAGGTCGTTGTCTGTCCGTTTCACGGATGGTGTTACGACGGGGAGTCAGGTGCCTGTGTCGAGATCCCGTACGGACCAGGCAGGATTCCATCGCAGGCGAAAGTACGTGCGTTTCCCGTCGTGGAGCGGAACGGCATGGTGTGGACTTGGTTCCACCTCGAGGGCAAACCGCCTTTCTACGAGGTCCCAGAGGTGCCCGAGATCGACGATCCCGATTGGAGCGACCCCTTCATCGTCGATTTCACCCTTAACACCGTCTGCCAAGAGATGGCCGAGAACAACCACGATCCAACTCATTTCCAGTTCGTGCACGGCACGGCCGAGATTCCCGACGAAGACGTACACATCGACGGCACCTTCAAACGCGTGACGTCCGGTGGAGGCACGTTCATCCGGGAGACGTTCGGGCTCGGACTCGGAGTGTTGCGGATAACAGATTCCGTCACCTTCATCTCCTCGACGACCCCAGTTGACGAAGAGCACGTACACGTTCGTTGGATTTTTCTGACTCCCGCGACCAACGGGCCCGACGCGGCACGCGACGCGGCGAATCAGTTCACGTCGGGTCTCAGTCAGGACGTTCCGATCTGGGAGAACAAGCGTTACGTGGAAAGACCGGTGTTGTTGAAGGAGGAGCGCAGCATCGTTGATCATCGAGCTTGGTGCCAGCAGTTCTATTCCGATCCGTCTTTGGCGATCGACTGAAGATGCAAGGGGAAAGGAGTTGAGATGAGCGAGAATCGCTGGATCAGATCTGGACCGTGGCGCGCGCCGGGATCGTCTGAGGGGCCCCTTCTCCCATCTCTCGAAGGCGTTTATGCGACCAAGCCCGAAATCGTCGCAGCCGTCATTCCTCCCCCGCTTGAGGCTCCGCCCGATCCGCGCGTACACGTGCGGATCACCAACATCGATATCGATCTACCCGATGGCACCAAGCATCAGGAGAAGGTGGGATATTTCGCTGTGGACGCCCTCTATGAGGGGACCGTTGGGGAGTATCCGCTCCTCATCCCAATCGATCTCGATAGTGCGGTCTCGATCAGCCGGGAGCGTTTCGGAGAACCGAAGAAATTGGCTGAGATCCACCTCGGCCGCGACGGAGACCACGTCGAGGGTGCAATGGCTCGACAAGGTGTCACGTTCGCGGAGATGGTGGGCGACATCACGGGAATCCTTCCCGTTCCGGAGCCTTATCCCGCCACGCAGTTCTGGTTCAAGTTCCTACCGGCGGTGGACGGCATCGGATTCGATGCAGGGCCGATCCTCGTACGCGTAGATCAGATCAGGAGTCCGAAAACGCTTGAAACCGTCGAAGGAAAACTCGTATTGCGCGATCTCGCCACCGCTCCGGTCGCCGACCTACCCGTCGACGACTTGATCTCTCTCACATGGACCACTCGACGTTCCAGCCACCAACCGGTTGTGGTCGGTCCCGTGGACGCCGACGCATTCGCCCCCTTCGCGGCGGCCCGTTACGACCACGTTTAGGAATTCATCGTCAACAGATTCTGAGAACCTTCTTACGGCAAAGGAAAGAAGTTCAAGATGGACCGCTACTTGGTCATCTCAGCTGACACACATGCGGGCCCGCCGACCGAGCGATACCGCGACTACCTGGATCCCAAGTACCGCGAAGCCTTCGACGCAGATCGAGAGGCGACGAAATTCGAAGCTGACTTTCGACGCGAAGCGCTCGGTACGGAAGACTTCGAAGAACGGTGGGAGCAGGAGACGGGCGACTCCGGTCGTCGCGCTTCGTGGGACCCCGGTGTACGAAACACAGAGCTTGACCGGGAAGGTATAGCGGCCGAAGTGATCTTCCCGGATGCGGACGTTCTCTCGGGTGGAGCTTCTGCTCCGTTCCACGCCGGTCTCGGCTCATCGGGCGATCTTGACGGAGATCTCGTTCTGGCGGGGGCGATCGCTCACAACCGCTGGCTGTCCGAGATCTGTTCGGACAGCCCCGAAAGGCGCTGCGGTGTTGCAACGGTACCGATCCTTCATGATGTGAGAGCGGCTCTTGCCGAGATCGAACGCGTGGCGGGAGAAGGCTTCAGGGCGATGATGATCCCCACTCTCTGGGGAGACAAGCCTTCCTACAATGATCCCGTTTACGAGCCGATTTGGGCCGCGTGTGAGGATGCGGGAGTTGTATTGCACATCCATTCCGGCGGTGCCGCGAAAGATGTGACTCCCGGTCCCGGAATGTTCGCAACTTTCGCGACCGAGGCATGGTTTTACCCGGCAAGACCCATGTGGCTACTCCTGTGGTCCGGCGCGTTCGATCGACACCCTGGCCTGCGTTTCGCTCTCACCGAGGACGGTGCCTGGTGGCTTCCGGGCATCGTCAAGCGGATGGACGAGAAGTGGTTTGGCGGCCACAACACAGCGAAGCTCGGTAATGCTTTCCGTGAGCATGTGTCGCGACCGCCGAGCGAGTACTTCGGCACCAACATCTTCCTCGGAGCGTCGACACCCAGCAGGGAGGAGATCGAGCGCCGGCACGAGATCGGTGTCGACGTCTTCATGTGGGGCAATGACTTCCCGCACCCCGAGGGAACATGGCCCCACACTCGCGAGAGTATTCGAGAGGCCTTCTTCGAT
>DASPVS010000090.1:0-3331 GCA_035622235.1 Acidimicrobiales bacterium
TCGGGTACGACGGAGCCGGAACGAGCGCGCTGTCACCTGGACCGAGGAGAACCCACATCAAGTGGGAAAGACCTTCCTTTGCCCCGATGGTGGTGACCACCTCTGTCTCGGGATCCAGCTCGACACCGAAGCGCCGCAGATAGAGCGACGAAACCGCCTGACGCAGCTTGGGGATCCCGCGGCTCGCCGAGTACCGGTGGTTGCGGGGATTGTGCACCGCCTCCGCGAGCTTCTCGACTGCGACGTCGGGAGAAGGAAGGTCGGGATTGCCGAAAGCGAGGTCGATCACGTCGCGTCCGGCTCGTCGCGCACCGAGCTTGAGCGCGTCGATATGCGCAAACACGTACGGGGGAAGGCCGTTGATGCGACGGAACTCCATCCATTGAGGTTACAGCCCAGCCTCCCGCTGGTCGGTGAGCATCCGGTCGCGCAGTTCGCGCCGGCGTTCAACTCCGAGCGGCCGGTGTCCGCACTTCCTCGCGAGCGACGAGCGCCGCCCCGATCGCTCCCGATCTCTCGCCCAGCGCTGCGGCCACGATGTCGAGCCGCGGCCGATGCTCACGTCCTTCGACCATCTCCCGAAACGCGGCGCGCGCAGGCTCGAGGAGGAAATCCCCTGCGTCTATGAGCCCCCCGCCGATCACGAACAACTTCGGGTCAAGTGCGTTCGCGAGGTTGGCCAACCCCATCGCAAGCCACCAGGCGAGCTCACGGAGCACTGCCTGCGCCCCTCCGTCACCCGCCTTCGCTGCAGCGGTCACGTGTTCGGCATGTACTTCGTCGACTTTGCAGCCGACGGTTCGGATCAGCGACTCGAGACGCCCGTCGAGGGCCCTCTCGCGAGCCAGACGGGTGAGACCGCTTCCCGACGCGAAGCGCTCCCAGCATCCGCGCCTGCCGCACGGGCAGGTAGGGCCCGACGGATGGATCACCATGTGGCCCACCTCTCCGGCGAATCCGTTGGCGCCCCGGATGACGCGACCCCCGAGGACGATCCCGCCCCCGATCCCGGTTCCCAAGGTGAGAACGATGACGTCGGATTCGCCGCTCGCTGCTCCGCAAGTGGTCTCCGCAATCGCCGCACAGTTGGCGTCGTTCTCCGCCACGACGGGCAGCCCCAAGAGGAGCGGGCCGAGCATCTTCGCCACGCTCATGCCCTTTGCATAAAGGAGGTTGGGCGCGAACCTAAGGACGCCGGTGTCGTCGACCAGACCCGGCACGCCCACGCCGACGGCTTCGACCACAGCCCCTTCCTTTTCGACGCGGTTCGCCAGCTCGTCGGCCGCGCGCGCGAGAGCGCTTGCGAGGGTCTCCGGCCCGGGATCGACTCCGACCCGTTCGGTGCTCGCGTCGGAGATATGCGGAGTTGGAAACCGCGCCTCGGTCAACACCCGGTTCTCGCCGTCGACCACGACACCGAGGATCTTCGTGCCGCCCACGTCGAGGCCGACCGTGACGGGACGGGGCAAGGTGCTCGTCACGTCGTGAGCGACGACTCGACCCGAGCCTTGAGCTCCTCAAGTGCGGTGTGCATTATCCGGCTCTGCGCGCGTCGCTTGATGAATCCTGGCAGCGGAACGCGCAATTCGACTTCCAAGACGTAGGTGACCTCGGTGCCTCCGTCGGCTGACGGCTCGAAGGTGTAGCTCCCGTCGAACTTGGAGGTGAGGTCCCCGGCGGTCTGTTTCCACGCGAGGGTGCGCGGAGCATTCGAGAAGTCGTATACGAGAGTGTTGCTCGTGCTCCGACCGAAAGCTCCGGCGCGCCAACTCACCACCGAAGGGCGTCCTTCGCCGTCACGCGACTCGACTATCACCTCTTTTATGTCGGCTGCCCATTCCGGGTATCGCTCCACGTCACTTACGACCGCGAAGCACTGTTCGGGTGGGGCCCCGACAACCATTCGCTCCGTGGCCTGATCCGCCACTCCAACTCCCTTTCTCGAGCCGTCGGTCGTTCAACTGGGCCCGCAGGTCCAGCTCCAGCCGGTCCGGCGCCTGCCGAGTCGGCTCAGCCTTCCATTTCCTCGGAGCGGGGGCGAATACCGTTTCGATCCTCCCGCTCCACTTTTCGCCCGGCACTCTCGAGCGAGAGGGCCAGCCTATTTGCGAGTGCGTCGTAACCAAAGGACCGCTCAACCCGTCGACGCCCTTCGCGAGCCATTCGCCTCCGAAGGTTGTCGTCGCTCAGAAGTCGCCGAATTGCGAGGGCGACCACGGCCGGGTCACGAGGGTCGTCGACCACGAACCCGGTCCTCCCGTCTTCCACTGCCTCGTGGGCTCCGCCACTACGCCCGGCGACCTGAGGGGTGCCCGCGGCTGCTGCTTCTAGGAACACGATGCCGAAGCCTTCCTGTTCGAGACCGAACCACCGGTCGCGACATGCCATGACAAACACGTCACCGCATCCGTAGAGAGCGGGGAGTTGATCGTCGCCGACGCGACCGAGCATCTGAGCGCGGACCTGTGTTCCTTTGATCATTCGTTCGAGCCGGCTGCGATCGCGGCCCTCTCCGGCGATGGCCACGAAAACATCGGGAAAGGATGATGAGAGCTTCGACGCCGCCTCGACGAGGACGTCCATACCCTTACGCGGTACGAGCCTGCTCACGCCGACGATCAGAGGCGCGTCCACGGGAAGACCGAAGTCGACACGGGCACTCCGCCTCGACGCGGCCGGCAGCGGCTTGAACCGGTCGAGGTCGACGCCCGGCGGGATCTCGATCACTTGGCCGAGCCGCCCCCCGGTAAGCCTCCGAGCTTCGCTCGCCGGATAGCCGCCGGCACAGATTGCAAGGGTCGCCCCGCGAAGGACGTGCGCGAGTGCTGCTCGCGCGCCGGGAACTCTCGCCGGCGCAGCAACCTCCGCACCGTGGAGGACGACGCCGTAGGGGCACTGAAGTCGTGGCCCGATCAGGCCGAGTGGGAACGCCGGGTCGATGATCACTAGCGACGCGTCGGTCTCCCGCACGAGCGCACGAACGCGCCGCACGGTTTCGGGCGTCGGAAGGAGGACCTGGTTCGAAAGCCTTTCGATTCTCATGCCACGTCGCGCTTGCTCCGCGTCAAACGAAGCAGCGCCGTTGTCGGAGCTCGCGGTCAGGACCGAAAACGATCTCGGATCGATCCTGTGCCAGAGCTCCCACAGATAGCTCTGTATCCCCCCGACCTTGGGGGGGAAATCGTTGGTCACGAGCAGGTGCGTCAAACCGGAGCCAGAGCGAGCTCTTCGAGCACCTCGGGGTCCGACTCCGACGCCCACAGATCGCCCGCGAGATGCATCAAGCCGAGGCGCGATGCCGCCCAGACAGCATGTGCGCGAACGGTGGGAT
>DASPVS010000091.1:0-3305 GCA_035622235.1 Acidimicrobiales bacterium
CCCCAAGGGTCTGACCCCACCAAAGTTGCCGCTTTTGCTCTCACCGGCTCGGTGGGGAGCAGCTCGCGGCACGCGAAGATCTCCACCTCTTCGAGATCTCCCACGGACCTCTGGTCGCCCGGGTCGAACTCGGTCAGCCGGTCGACTTCGTCTCCCCAGAGGTCTATTCGTACCGGCATCTCCGATGTCGACGGGAAAACGTCCACGATCCCCCCGCGAACCGCGACCTCACCCCTGTGCTCCACCTGGTATTCGCGGCGGTAACCCATTGCTACGAGCGTCGCTACGAGCTCGCTCTGGTCCAGTCGTTCTCCTCGGGTCACGCGCCTCGGAAATGCCGCTTCCCCCAACGGGCCGAGACGCTGGAGGAGGGCGCGAACAGGAGCGACCACGAGCTGAACGCGTTGCGCCTCGGATGGGTCCCGATCAGACCCTGCCTCGCCGCGATGCCACGCGTCACCCCGACCGCCTTGTCCGCGCTCGCCATCGACCTGCTCGCGATGAACCTCTTCGACCTCCTCGATGGCGTCGAGCGCGCCGAGGCGCCAGAGCAACTCGAGGCGACTGCCCATCGTGTGGACGTCGGGGCTCACTCTTTCGAAGGGCAAGGTCTCCCACGCCGGGAAGAGCTTTACGGACCCGGGACTCGCAAAAGCCTGTACGTCGTGGGCGAGGCGCTCGGCGTAGGCGACCGTCGGCGTCACGACTACCACGGGACGACGTTCGCCGAGGGCAAGCATGCCTGCCAGGACGTAAGCGGTTGCGGCTTCCGGGACCGCAACCGTTTCCGTACCCGCTGCCAGGAGGTCGACGGTCGCCGGCTCCCGACGCATGAGAGGAGCAAGAGAGCCAAGGCTCATTGGCGTTTCTCCCATCTCCAGTGCCGGAGGGCGAAGACGAATCCTCCTATCCCCCAGAGCGCGATAACCGCTAGATCCCCCCACGACCATACGGGAAAACCGCTAGCCGGGATCATCGCACCGAGAAGGCCTTTCACCATACGGGAGATCGGGAGGAAGTTCGCCACGCTTGTTGGTCTGTCACTTGTGACCGTTCGAATTGAATACGTTCATCGCAGCTGCCACTCCGCTCTTGGCGATGAACTCGGTAGCGTCCGCCGCTAATTCGATCGCGGCCTCGAGCGACTCGCGGTCTGCACGCGCCGGACGTCGAAGGACGTGATCGCTCCCGGTGTGACTTCCCCCCGGAGGCTTTCCGATTCCAATCCTGACCCTCGTGTAGCCGCTGTCGTGAAGATGCGCGTTGATCGACTCGAGTCCGTAGTGACCTGCCGTCCCACCTCCGGCCTTGATCCTCACCTTGCCGACGGGCAGGTCCAGCTCGTCGTGAACTACGACGAGGCGTTCAAGGTTCTTCACCGAGAATCGCCGAACCAACGCGACGACCGCCAGACCGGAGTCGTTCATGTACGTCTGCGGGACGGCAGCAAAGACCTCGAGCTCATCCCATCGCAGCTTCGCCACCAACGAACGGGTGCCCTTTTCGGAACGAAGACGTTCGCCGGACCGAGCCGCGAGCAGGGCGACGACGTCGGCCCCGGCATTGTGCCGCGTACCTTCGAATTCGGCACCGGGATTGCCCAGCCCGACAACCAGTAGATCGGCGCTCGCCCCCGAGCGGGACGACCGCGAGAACCTGGCCAGGGCTCAGCTCTCCGGGGCTGGCGCTTCTCCCTCGGTCGCCGCCGCCTCCCCTGCCCCGGCCTGGGCGGCTGCCTCTGCCCCCTCCTCCGCTTGGGCCACTTCGCCCTCGGCGAGTTCCTCCGCCCGCGTTTGAACGCGAGGCGGGACGCCGGTCACGACGACGGTATCGGGGTCGAGATCTGTCTCCACGCCCGCCGGCAAGGAGACGTCGCTCACCCGGACCGCCCCGCCGACCGTGAGACCGCTGATATCGGCTTCGAGATGCGGTGGGATGTCCTCTGGTCGGGCCTTGACCGCAAGCGAGAAAAGCTGTTGTTCCACTACTCCGTCGGCGTGTGCGACCTCGGTCGCTTCACCGATCAGGTTGACCGGAACCTCCGCAGAGACCTTCTGCTCGCGGTCGACGACCTGGAAATCGACGTGCAGGACCGTGCCCCGGACCGGGTGACGCTGGATCTCGCGCGCCAACGTCAAGTGCGACGTGCCATCCACCTGCAAGGACAGCAGCGCATTGAGCCCAGCCTCCGTCGTGAGCGCAGTCCGCAGATCACGCCCGACGACGCTCACGGGGATCGGCTTGGTTCCGCGGCCGTAAACAACGCCCGGCACGCGTCCCGACGCGCGCAGACGCCGGGCGGGGCGCGAACCGGCCTGACGGCCTGATTCGGCGACGAGCACTATCTCGGCCATTTGAAGCTCCTCGGATGCGTAACTATCACCCGCAAGTCATGAACCCCCACTCGCGGACCAGGGACTGCGACCGGTGACTAGAGGCGCTTGACGAGCCGCGGGTGACGGCAATATTGCGAGGCTCAAGCATAGATCGTGACCAGAACCCGCCGAACCTCAGACCTGGGTTGGCCCTCGAGCATGCTCGGGAGGAGGCGGACTCAGGCGAGGTTGTCGCCCCCGAATATCTCTGACACAGACGTGTCCTCGAAAACGGCGTCGATCGTGTCGGCTATCAGCTTGGCGACCGACACGACCTCGAGCTTGTCTATGAACCGATCTCGGGCGAGTGGCAACGTGTTGGTCACCACGACCCGCGACAACGGGGACTTCTCGAGACGCTCGAGAGCCGGGTCCGAAAGAACTCCGTGGGTCGCCATCGCCCAGATCTCCGAGGCCCCACGTTCGGCCAGGAGCTCGGCCGCAGCGCACATGGTGCCCGCTGTGTCGATCATGTCGTCGATGAGCACGCAGTGACGCCCTTCCACGTCTCCGACGACCTGTAATGCCTCGACAGCGTGGGCAAGTCCCCTCGGACGGCGCTTGTACACCAAGGCGATGTCCGCGTGCAGCTGCTGGCTGTAGCGCTCCGCGACCTTTACTCGTCCGGCGTCAGGCGCGACCACGACCACGTCCTGGCCGGCGTGGAGGCGGAGCTCGTCCAAAAGCACCGGCATCGCGATCAGGTGGTCGAACGGCACGTCGAAGAAGCCTTGGACTTGACCCGAATGAAGGTCCACGGACACCACCCGATCTGCGCCCGCGGTCTGGAGCATGTCCGCTACCAGCTTCGCCGTGATCGGCTCGCGACCGGAGGCCTTGCGATCCTGGCGCGAGTACCCGTAGTAGGGGCAGACAGCGGTTATTCGCTTGGCCGAAGCGCGCTTCGCGGCATCGATCATGATGAGCTGC
>DASPVS010000092.1:0-9196 GCA_035622235.1 Acidimicrobiales bacterium
CTCGCAAGAAGGGAGTTTCGTCGGTCGGAGAACGAGGCTCTCGTGACCTTCGATTCGCCATCATCGGTTCGGGCATGGCCGGGATCCTGAGCGCGGTCAAATTGGAGGAGGAGGGTCTCACCGACTTCACCGTCTACGAAAAGGCAGACCGGGTCGGTGGCACCTGGCGCGAGAACACTTACCCCGGCCTGTCGTGCGACGTTCCCTCCCATCTGTACTGCTATTCGTTTGCTCGAAATCCCGATTGGAGCCACTTCTTCTCGCCGGGTTACGAGATCCAGGCTTATTTCGAGAGGGTCGTGGACGAGTACAAGCTCGCGCCCCACATCCGATTCGGGGACGAGGTAGTTAGCTGCTCGTTCGACGACGGGCGCTGGAAGATAAGTACCCGGAGCGGTCACCGCGACGAGGTCGACGTCGTCATCGCGGCCACCGGTGTGCTCCATCATCCGAAATACCCGGACATCGAGGGCTTGGAATGTTTCGAGGGTGCCCTCTTCCACAGTGCGAGATGGGACCACGACGTTTTGCTCGAAGGTGCCCGCGTCGGGATCATCGGAACCGGCTCGACGTCTGTTCAGATCGTGTCCGCGATCGTGGACAGGGTTCAGCAGCTGTCGCTCTTCCAGCGCACCGCTCAGTGGATCATGCCCGCAACAAACCCCGAGTACGACGCCTCGGAGAAGCGCTCTTTTCGGGAAAATCCACAGCTGATCGCGGACCTTCGGGCAGCTACCTCACAGCTCTACGACATGTTTTCGAGTGCGGTGGTGGACGCGGGCTCCGCCCAGATCAAGGGCATCGAGGAGGCGTGCAAGGCCAACCTCGTGAACTCTGTGGTCGATCCGGCGCTACGGGAGCGACTGCGCCCCGACTATCGCGCCGCGTGCAAACGGCTGATCGTCTCGACGGACTTCTACGAGGCGATACAGAAGCCCAACGCCGAGCTCGTCACCGAGCCAATCGAAGCTGTTGAGACCAAGGGCGTTCGAACGACCGACGGTGTATTGCGCGAGCTGGACGTGCTCGTCCTCGCCACCGGGTTCGCGGTCGACGCCTTCGTCCGTCCGATGTCGGTCGAAGGGCGCAACGGCGTAAAGCTCGACGATGTATGGGCTGACCGACCCGAAGCGTATCTCTCGATTTCCGTTCCCGATTTCCCGAACTTCTTCATGCTCAACGGCCCCAACGGTCCTGTCGGGAACTTCTCTCTGGTCGAGGTTGCCGAGCTTCAGGTCGGTTACATAATGAGTCTGGTCGACCGACTCCGATCCGGGGAGTGCCGCGAGATAGCACCCACGGAAGCGGCGCTCAGGGAATTCGAATCAGCGAGAGTACAAGCCGCGAAAAAGACGGTGTGGGCGAGCGGTTGTCGTAGTTGGTACCTCGACGACCGAGGCGTCCCGGCCGTCTGGCCGTGGCCCTTCGAGCGTTTCCGGGTGGAGATGTCAACTCCCGACTGGACCGCATACGAGTTCTGCGGTTGAACCTGCTTCGATCGGCGCGAGCCCGGAGACCCGAGGAACCCGTGAAGCCGCGGAGAAACCGGTGCGGTCAGTCGAAGCGAGCCTCGGGCGGTCAGTCGAAGCGAGCCTCGATCTGTCAGTCGACGGTCTGGTCGAGGATCAAGCAGAAGGGATGATCCGCAGGGTCGAGATAGACACGGAAGGTGCCTGAAGCGTTCGGACCCTCCAGCCCGGGTTGGTACCGACTGCGACGAGCGCCGAGCCGCAAGAGACGCGACTCCGCCGAGTCAAGATCCGACACAGCGATGTCGAGGTGCAGCTGCTGAGGCACTTCCTGCTCGGGCCACTGCGGAGGTCGGTAATCGGATACAAGTTGAAAGGAGAGTCGGAGTCCCCCCTCGGCGGGCGCGAGCGAGACCCAGTCTCGATCGCGCGACGACTCGTCTACCTCGAGTCCCAAGACCGCAGACCAGAAACGAGCCTCCTCATCGAGATCGGGGCAATCGAGGATTACGTCAGACAGCCTGCCGACCGCTTCACCACCGGGAGACAATGCATTCTCCCGTAATCATTTCTGATGAAGCGAGGCGTCCTTCGTCAGAGGCCAAAGTCTTGGAGCACACGGAACGCGAAGTTTACGGTCTCGGCCTTCTCTCAAACACACTTGCAGTGCCCTAATAAGAACGCGTCCGGTAGAATTGAGTGGTCGGCGCTTCTCGGAAAGGAATCGGGGGAGCGGGAGAGTTGGGCAGATCCGAAGTCGATTTGGCTGCGAAGTTGCTCGCCAAGGCGGCGAGCACAGAATTCGATGCCGAGGCAATCGCCCTTGTCGAGCGGTCATACGGCGTGCTGGCGAAAGCGCTGACCGAGTACGACGAAACCCAATCGGGGCCGATCAGCGCCACCAATCGCAGGGAGCGGCGGATGATCCGCGACCGGCGCAAGGACCGGCGCAAGGACAGCACGCAGCCAAGAGAAGCAAGCCAGGGGGCGATCGACAAGTACCGGCGGGCATCCGCCGAGACCTCGACCACGCTGGGCAAGTCGAAGAACGTCCTCTTGTAATTCTGAGTCCTGTGATTCTCGAGAGGTTCGCGCCAAGAGGCTAGAAGGACTCAAGTCCTACGGTCTTGCGGGTCGGCCGCTACGCCGGCTCTGTATAGAGACTCTGCCGGCTTCGTGTAGACACTCTTCTCATGACCGGGCCGGTGGGGCCGGCGGCCCTTGGGTTCGGGCTCGGCGCGATCGCAAGCCTTGCTGCCAGTGCGTTGCTGGTTACGCGGATCGAACGCCTCGGGGAGTGGCTTGCCTTTTCGGAAGCCATGCTCGGCCTCGTCGCGGCATTGGCGGCCGACTCCCCGGAGATCACGTCTGCAGTCACCGCTCTCGCTCGGGGACAACACGACGTCGGGATCGGAGTGGTGTTCGGCTCGAATATTTTCAACCTGGCCGCGTTGCTTGGAATCGGTGCTCTGATTGCAGGAAGGATCGCTCTGCATCGGGATGTGGTCGTCCTGGAAGGGTTGCTTGCGATCTGGGTTGCCGGGGTGTCTATCGCAACCGTGTCAGGCGCGCTGACTCCGATCGGATCGCTCGTGCTGGTCCTAGCGGTCCTGGTGCCTTACGTGTACGTCTCGGCGATGAGACCGGAAAAGGTGCGACTCCTTCCCTTGCCTGCGGTGGTTGGCGAGTGGTTGTCGAGCGCGCTCGTCGACGAGTCCGCAGAGGTGGCAGCGGCCGTGCACACCAAACGCGGCACCCCTCGCGACGCCACAGTTGCAGCGGTTGCGCTCGTTGTGGTCGTGGCCGCCAGCATCGTCATGGAACGAACCGCCACCACCTTGGGCGAGCATGCTGGACTTGCTGACATCGTGATCGGGGCGATCGTCCTGGCCACGGTGACGAGCCTTCCCAACGTCGTAGCTGCCGTCTACTTGGCAAGACGCGGTCGAGGAGCTGCCACCTTGAGCGAGGCATTGAACAGCAACACCCTCAACGTGGCGTTCGGACTCACGATCCCCGTTGTCTTCACCGGCCTCGGGGGGCTTTCGGGCCCCACCGTGCTGGCCGCCGCCTGGTACGGCGGACTTACCCTGTTCACCCTCGTGATCTGTTACGTCGGACGGGGACTGAGGCGAAGCACCGGGACGTTGGTGATCGCCGCCTACCTCGCCTTTTTGGTCGTGCTCACTTGGGGATAGCGTCGAGCACATGGCGAGCTTCCCTTACGCCGACAGGTTCGAGGTTCACCAGGGGCTTCCCGAAAAAGGGAGCCCTCCAGAAGAGATTCTCGAGGAGCTACGCGCGATCGCCAAAGAGGAAGACTCCTTTTGGGAGACCGGACGCTGCTCCGGGACGATGTACTGCGGAGACCACGATCACTACAGGTTCCTGAACGAGGCCTTTGGACTCTTCGCACACGTGAACGCTCTTCAACGCGACATGTGCCCGAGTACGACGAAGTTCGAGGCTGAGATCATCGCGATGACATTGGATCTGTTGAACGCGGAGTCGATCTCCGGCCCCCGTCCGGCGGGACTGGTGACCACCGGTGGTACCGGAAGCATCTCCCACGCGATGCTTGCTTACCGCGAATACGCGGCTGTCGAACGAGGGATTACGCGCCCGAACGTCATAAAGCCCGAGACCGCTCATCCCGCGTTCGACAAGGCATGTCATCTATTCGGCATCGAGCTTCGCCGAGCTCCGGTAGACGACGAGTCGACCCGCGTCGACGTCTCCTGGGTCGACGACCACATCGACGATCAGACGATCGCGATCGTGGGCTCTGCGTGCAACTACGGGTACGGGACCATCGACCCGATCTCCGAGCTTTCGGAAGTGGCGTTAGGTCACGGAGTCGGTCTCCATGTCGATGCATGCCTCGGAGGGTTCATCCTCCCGTTCGCTCAGGAGCTCGGTTACGACATACCCGTCTTCGACTTCCGCGTCCCGGGCGTCACGAGCATCTCCGCTGACACGCACAAGTACGGGTATGCGCTGAAGGGATCCTCAGTGCTCGCCTTTCGCGACAAGGCATTGCGAAACGCCCAGTACTTCTTCGTGACCGACTGGAGCGGCGGCAAGTACTGCTCTCCCGGCATGGAGGGATCTCGTTCTGCAGGGCTGATCGCGTCGACATGGGCCTCGATGGTTCGTTACGGGCGCGAGGGTTACCGGCGTTACGCACGCGAGATCTTCGAAGCGTCGGAGAAGATGCAGTCGGCTGTCAGATCCCATCCCGAGCTCAGAATCATCGGCAAGCCCACGTTCTGCTTCTGTTTCACGTCTGACGAGTTCGACATCTACCACGTCAACGACTCGATGCGTGAGAGGGGATGGCGTTTCAACGGACAGCAGTATCCCAACGGACTTCACATGGCGGTGACGCGACCTCAAACGAAGCCCGGCGTCGTTGAACAATTCGCGTCCGATCTGAACGTCGCTGTCGATTACGCGCGAACACAGGGCGATGCGCCCGCGCGTTCGGGGTCGATCTACGGAGGCGTAATAGGCGGCATGACCGACGAGGCCGACGCGTTCATAAGAGCCGTCATGGCCGAGATGATGGACGAGCAGCAACAAGTTCCGTAGGCGTCCTCGAGGCGTATACCGGGTCGCCAGGACGCCGTTCGGTCCCGTTCGGTCCTCCTTGTTCTTCGGCGAACTTGGATCGTCCTCCCCGGTCGTGCAATAAAGCAACGAAGATGTATGTTTACCCACCCAGATCGACGACGCGCACACAGGGGGAACATCATGAGCGTGGCAATCGTGACCGGGGCGTCGAGGGGACTCGGCCGGGCATTGGCGATCGGTCTGGCAGACAACGGCTGGTCGCTCGTCATCGATGCCCGTAGGCGACCGGACCTCGAAAGAGCCGAGCATGAGATACGCGGTCACCTGGGACCTGGCGCTGATCTGGTGGCTATCGACGGAGATGTGACCGACCCCGGCCACCGAAAGGCCCTCGCCGACGGGGCGCGGGCATTGGGAGGAGTCGATCTCTTGGTTAACAACGCCGGAATCCTCGGTCCTAGCCCGCTTCCCACCGCGTCCCGATTTCCCCTCGACAAGCTCCGTGAGGTGGTGGAGGTGAACTTGGTCGCACCCCTCGGTCTGGCTCAGGAGACGGTAGGCCTATTGCGCGCGTCGAGGGGAGGAGGACGGATCGTCTTCGTGACATCCGACGCAGCGGTCGAGCCCTATTCCGGCTGGTCGGGTTACGGAGCGGCCAAGGCAGCAGTCGAGCAAGCGGCGGCGGTGCTGGCTGTCGAGGAGCCAGAACTGCGCGTCTGGGCCGTGGATCCCGGCGATCTGAGGACGCAGATGCACCAAGAAGCGTTTCCGGGCGAAGACATCTCGGACCGGCCCGAACCCCACTCGGTAGTTCCCGCTTTTCTGGAGCTCGTGCGGTCCGACAGACCGAGCGGTCGGATCAGGCTCGCAGACCTGATCGTCGCCGGAGCCCCGTCATGAGCAGGTCGGCGCTGGCCGACGAGCAACAAGTCCTCGGAGATCCACTCGAGTTCAAACTCCCGCAGTCTTTGGAGGCATCGACACCTCCAGAGCTCGAAGGTCGTGCGCGCGACGGCGTCCGCTTGATGGTCGCGCGACGCGGCAGCCAAGAACTCGTCCACATGAGGTTCTACGAGCTTCCAGACATTCTCAGGCCTGGTGACCTTCTCGTAGTGAACACTTCTGCGACCCTCCCTGCAGCTCTCGATGGCAAGGTGAACGACGAACCAGCTGCCATCCATCTCTCCGGTCCGATGAGCGAACCGGTTCATCATGCGATGAGCGAACCGGTTCATCGTGCGGTGAGCGAACCGTTTCTCGGTCCGTTCGACCGGGCGGGGCCCCGTCGGATCGGCGCATCATCGAGAGATTTCGACCAGAAGGCGAGGGATGTCGCGCAGAATTCAAGCCCTGGAGCCCAGAAATCCGAAGACGCCGCCCAGAAGAGGTGGTTGGTCGAGCTGCGGCACCGAGGAGATCTCGAAACGACACCGTGGTTGGATGCCAGACCCGGGACAGAGATAACGCTGGACGGGGGCGGGAGCGCGAGGCTCGTTCGCCCCGGGATGACAGCCCGATCCTCGGAACAACGCAGTACGAGGTTGTGGGAAGCAGAGCTATCGGTGGGCTCCCCGGTTCTCGAGTATCTGGCCCAGCACGGGCACCCAATTCGGTACGGGTACGCGCGTATGGGACTTTCGATCGATTCCTATCAAACTGTGTTCGCCGATGAGCCCGGCAGTGCCGAGATGCCTTCTGCTGCTCGCCCGTTCACCGCAGACCTGGTTGCTCGGCTGGTCAGCCGCGGCGTTGGGATCGCCCCGATATCGCTTCACACCGGCGTCTCGTCTCCCGAGGCTCACGAGCCGCCGATACCCGAATGGTTCAAGGTGTCTGCCGAGACGGCCGCCCGGGTGAACGCGACGCGGAGGCTGGGTCGCTGGGTGATAGCAGTCGGAACAACTTCGGTAAGAGCTCTAGAAAGCGCGTCGGACGAGCGGGGTCTCGTCTTGGCAGCGCAAGGTAGGACAGATCTGGTCATCGGCCCGAAGCATCCGGTGAGGGTCGCCGACGGGATGATCACCGGTTGGCACGAGCCCGGTGCATCGCATCTGGCGATGCTGAGCGCCGTGGCTGGTTCTCAGCTGCTGGAATCTTCTTACAGGGAGGCACTTGCCAAGGGCTATCTATGGCACGAATTCGGCGACAGCCAACTCATCGTCCCTTGAAGGCGGGTCACGCTCCTCGCGCCGCGGCCACCCCTGAACCTGGCTCAGCCGAGGAAGTGACGACGAGCGAGGCCGCGAGTACCGGGGTCGGAACGACGGCCATGTCGGAAGGCAGAAGAGCGGTCCTCGATTTCGTCAAGCATCAAGGCGAGGTGTCCGCCGACGAACTAGCCGTAGCGGTCGGAGTGACCGTTGCGGCGGTGAGGCGTCATCTGGGCGCGCTCGAAACCGAAGGACTCGTGTCGCACAGAGACGAACGTCCAGGGCCCGGCCGACCGCGAAGGCACTACTTCCTGACACCTGCTGCCGAGGGCCTGTGGCCGAAACGATACGGCCAGCTGACAAACCAACTTCTTGCAGTTGCCGAGGACACTCATCCGGGACTGGTCGACCAGATGTTCGACGAACGCGGCAATCAACGCGTCGAGCACGCGCTCGGGAGGCTCGAGGGAAAGAGCTTCGACGATCGGGTGCGAGAGCTTTCTCTGATCTTGGACGAGGACGGTTATCTAGCAGGATGCGAGAAGGTGGGTCCAGGGCATTGGCGGATCGTCGAGCACAATTGTGCCATCCTCGACGTTGCGCTCCGCTACGGAGCGGCGTGCCGCAGCGAGCTTTCGTTCCTGCGCCGATCACTGCCCGACGCAGAGATCGAGCGCGTGCAACACATGATCGCAGGCGCTCATTCCTGCTCATACGAGGTACGACGGCGCTCGAAGCGCTCGAAGCGCTCGAAGGCCTCGAACGGCTGAAGGTCGACCTTTGCAGAGCCCCACATTCACAGGAAGTCCACAGCGGACTCCCAGCGGGCTGGCAATGGCCGGTGCCAATCTGGGGGGCGGACCTGCTGCAACGGCTCGATCTGCTCTGAAGGCGGAGTCGCTCTGAATGCGGAGCTGCTCTGAAGGCGGAGTCGCTCTGAAGGCGGATTCGCAGTCGAACTCATCGAAAAGGTGCTCCGGATGGATCAGCTCACAAAGACACGAATCCTGGTCGCAGACGACGAGCCTTCCATCGTCGACGCCGTCTCCACGGCTCTGAGATACGAAGGCTTCGACGTGGAAGAAGCCACCTCCGGTCGTGCCGTGCTCAATCTCGCCCAGGAGCACGCTCCCGATCTCATCGTGCTCGACGTGATGCTTCCGGATCTAGACGGTCTCGAGGTGACCCGTCGACTCCGCGCGGATCGCGTTTCGACGCCTGTTCTGTTCCTGACTGCACGTGACGCTCTAGAGGACAAGGTCGCCGGCCTTACGGTCGGAGGTGACGACTACGTGACGAAGCCTTTCGCACTGGCTGAAATCGTGGCGCGGAGCAGGGCGATCCTGAGAAGAACCGGCTCGTCAACTGAGGGCGACGGAATACTTCGATTCGACGATATCGAATTGGACGAAAGCGCCCACGTTGTCAGCCGAGGGGGAAAGGAGATTCCCCTCACGGCGACAGAGTTCAACCTTCTTCGTTTCTTCCTGCTCAATCCTCGACAAGTGCTTTCGAAAGCGCAGATCCTCGACAACGTGTGGCATTACGACTTCGGCGGGGATGCGAACGTGGTGGAGACGTATGTGAGCTATCTGCGAAAGAAGCTCGAACGCCATGGGCCACCGATAATCCATACGATACGGCTGGTTGGATACAAGCTGAGGGACCGGGCGGACCCATAGTGAGGGCGCGGGCGCCTCGTGTTCGCAGCAATATAAACTCGTTTCAACGGCGCACAGCGAACATCGGGTCATCCAACGCATTTGTGACTGGTGCAACATGTCCTTGAGAGCGCGCCTGCTCGCAGCGATAGCGATCGTGACTTTGATCGCCCTTGCTCTGTCCGCCGTCGTTACGTTTCAGCAGCTTCGGTCCTTCTTGTACGAACGGGTGGACCAGAGCCTCGAACAGGCTCACGCTCCTTTCGAACAAGCGGCCTACGGATCGTTCGCCGGGCAACAAAGTCCTCGGCCGTTCGGGTTAGGCGGACAGCCTCCGGCACCG
>DASPVS010000093.1:0-9789 GCA_035622235.1 Acidimicrobiales bacterium
CCTTCGGATGCCTGCGCTCAGGCCGATTCGGGTGGGCCTGGATCGTTGCCGTTTTGTTCCTGACAGCGGGGCTGCTCGGTGACTCGCTCACCATCGCATTGGGGATCCTTCCGATCATCGGGGCTGCGGCGGTCGCCTCGCTGCGGACTCGGACATGGCGAGCGGGCGGCCCCGAGGCGGGAGCGGCGCTCCTGGCGCTCGTCCTGACACCCTGCCTTCGTCAATTGGCGGAGTGGGCGGGGTCCTTCACGATCGACTCCCACCACCCGATTGCGTCGGCCGGGCAAGCGGCCGCCAACCTGCCACACGCGGCGACATGGACAGCGGGGCTACTCGGCGTGGGCAGTGATGGGGTTGGAAACGGAGGGGTGCCGGCCCCCCTTCAGGCAACTCATGTGGTCGGGCTCGGCGTAGTACTGGTGGCGGTGGTGCTTGCCGCCGGCGCGCTAGTCACGGGTGCTGCTCGTGGTCGTTCACCTTCGAGCGAGGAGTCAGCCACGTGGAGGCTCGACGATCTGCTGGTCTTGGCGTTCGCCAGTGACCTTGTCGTGTTCGTTGTCCTCACCACAAGCGACAATGTCGGCTACCTCCGTTACCTCACCGGAGCGGTGATCTTCGGAGCAGTACTCGGTGCACGCGCCGTCGGCGGGTTCGTAGAGCATGTTTCGTCGTCGAACGTGCTCAAGGTCTCTGTCGCGACAGGGATCGTGTTGGTCGCGTCGTTTGCCGCCGGGTTCGGCTTCACGTTGAGCGCGCCCGCGGCACCGCGGCCTTACAACCGACTGGGTCAGTTCCTCGAAGCTCACCACCTCTACAAAGGACTCGGAGATTACTGGAGCGCATCCGTCACGACGGTCGCGACAGGCGAAACCGTGAAGGTTCGTCCTGTCGTTGCGACACCCAAGGGACGAGTCGAGCGGTATCAGCGGCAGTCGAATTCGGCGTGGTACAGCGGTTCGTTCGAGTTCCTCGTGTACAACACGAAACCGCGGTGGGGTGGCGTGGACCTGGACAGCGCAACTACCACCTTCGGACGCGTAGCCCACATCTATGACGTCGGTGCCTACCGAGTTCTCGTATGGAACCACTCGATCCGGGTATCGAGTCATGGTTACGCCAACGACGCCGACGACGATTCGTGAGACCCTTCCTTTACGTCCCCTAGGACCGATCTTCCTCTTTCGCTTTCACCCAGGATCGATGGGGGCTTATCGCCAGGATCAGACGTGCTTCGGTTCTGTTTGGAACCAAGCCTGACGGGCTGGCCGGACGTGCGGCCTGAACTAGCGCCGCTGAGCTCTTCAAGTCGGTGACGAGGCCCCGGTTAGTCGATGACGAGGTCCGGCCAATCGGACGAGGTCCGGCTACTCGGTAGTGCGACGCCTGAAGAACCGCGACGCGACGGGAGCCGCGATCGCGAGGATCACGACCGACCACAACAACGATGCTTCGACGGGGTGTTGCATCGGCCACGCCTGCACGGTGGAGGACGGGTTGGGATTGCCCCACAGGTCCCGAGCAGCGGCGGTGACGGCGCTCACCGGGTTCCAGTTCACCAACGCCTGGAGCCAGCCCGGCATGTGCTGTGAAGGCACCATCGCGTTAGAGACGAACGCGAGTGGGAACAGCACGATGAAACCGAACGACGTGGCCGACTCCGGGCTCTTGCTGTTCAGCCCTACGCAAGCGACGATCCACGACAGCGAATAGGCAAAGAACAGTACGACGGCGAACCCTGCGATCACCGACGCGAAGCTCGCGTCGGGTCGCCATCCGACCGCCAAGCCGGTGAGCGCGACGATAAGAGCGCAAAGGCACGCGGTCATGAGATCGGCAAATGATCTTCCCACCAATACCGCTGCACGCCACATAGGAAGTGCACGGAAGCGATCGATCATGCCTTCGTGCAGGTCCGTGCTCAGTCCCACCGCCGTCCCCATCGTGGACGTGACAAGGTTCAAGGAGAGCAGTCCCGCCAAAACAAAGTCGGTGTAGCTCCCACCTCCGGGTATGGGAATACCTCCCCCGAAGATGTAGATGAACAGCACAGTGAAGAGGACCGGCTGGATTGTGACGTCCGAAAGCTGCATCGGCTCGCGCGAGATATGCACGAGGTTGCGTCTGGTCATCGCCCAAACGTCAGAGAGTCTGCCGAGAACGGGATTCGAAGACTTGGTGCGATCCGATTCGACCGGGAACTGGGTCAGTGTCGTGGTGGTCATGCGTTGATTCCTTCGAACTGGCGGTTATCTGGATTGCGCGTGGCTTCGCTCGACTGCACTTCGGACACCGCGTCCTCTAGATCGTCAGACTCGCCACCGTCGGCGATGTGGCCCCCGGTGAGTGAGAAGAAGACATCGTCGAGCGAGGGTTGACGGACTTCGATGTTGTCGACGATGACCCCGGCCTGGTCAAGGGCCCGCACGACCGAGGTAGCCAGTCCTGTGGTGATGTCCACGCCCGCGCTCAATCTGCGGCCGTCTGGGCTCACTTGGACCTTGCCACCAACGAGGGGGGAGAGTGCGGCCACAGCTACGGGATTCTCGGTCGCAAGGGTTATCTCGAGGTGGGCACCTCGACTCGCCTCTTTGAGTTCCAACGGTGTTCCTTCTGCGATGACTCGACCGTGATCCACTACGACGATCCGGCTGGCCAACGCGTCTGCCTCGTCGAGGTACTGCGTCGTGAGAAGGACCGTCACGCCGTCGGCGATCAAGTCCCGGATTGCGTCCCAGACCCTCTGTCGGCTTGTGGGGTCGAGCCCCGTGGTCGGCTCGTCCAAGAACAGGACCGGAGGACGCGTCATGAGACTCGCGGCGAGGTCCAGGCGCCGACGCATACCGCCTGAGTAGCCCTTGAGCACCCTGTCTGCTGCATCGGTCAGTTCGAACTGCCCCAAAAGCTCTCTAGCCCGATTCCTCGAGGCTGAACGTCCCATGTCCGAAAGCTCACCCACGAGGACGAGGTTCTGGCGACCTGTTAAAAGAGGATCCAAGGTCGCGTCTTGAGCCGCAACCCCGATGTTTCGCCGGACCTCACCGGGACTTTTCACGACATCCATGCCGGCGACGAACGCGTGCCCGGAGTCGGGCAGGGCGAGCGTGGTGAGGATTCGCACAGCGGTGGTCTTGCCTGCACCGTTCGGACCGAGCAGGCCGAGGATCGTTCCCGCTTCAACGGAGAAGTCCACGCCCGCCAGGGCCTGCGTGTCGCCGTAGCGCTTGGTCAACTCTTCGACTTCGATCATCGGAGTGGAAGCCGGTATCGCCATTCGTCTCTTCCTTACCTGTCGGTCGGTAACCTGGCTTCGAGCATGGTAAACTATTGACTTACCGGTCGTCAAGTAGGTCGGGCACTCATCCAGTTCGGTGAGCCCGGTCCTAGTCAGACTCCCAGGAAGACGAGGAAGGCAAAGTGACCAAATCGGCCGCAACCGAAGATGCGACGCTGGGAGTACCCCAGTCGCCAGTCGAAGGCGGACCAGCGCTCGACGGCGGACCGGCGCTCGGCGGCGATCCGGCGCTCGACGATGCGGTCTCCACCCGGGAACGAATCCTTGACGTCGCTCTGGACCTCTTCACGGAGAAAGGGTTCGACAGCACCTCGCTTCGGGAGATCGCCGAGAAGCTCGGAGTCACCAAGGCGGCTCTCTACTATCACTTCGCGTCCAAGGACGACATCCTCATGGCGCTTCATATGCGCTTGCACGAATTCGGCAAGGAGGCACTCACGAAGATGACGGGCGACCAACCCGTCACCCGCGAGTTGTGGGGCGTGTTGTTGGACAAATTGATGAGCCAGATGCTCACGCAGCGCACGATCTTCCTTATGCACGAACGCAATCAGGCGGCTCTCGAGAAGCTCCATCGCAAGGAGCACGAAGCGGAGCACGATGACTTGCAGACCCAGTTTCGCAAGGTGCTGACCGACGCACGCGTTCCCCTACGAGACCGAGTCAGGATCGCGGCGTCCTTCGGCGTCGTCTTCGCCGGTCTTTTCATGGCGGGCGACGCGTTTTCCGCCGTTTCCGACGAGGAGATCGGTGGTTTGCTGAGTGACGTGATCCACGACGTCCTCGACACCTAGCCCCATCACTCGAATTTCGGGAGTATTTGCCGACCGGTAGGTCAAGGAGAAAGGCGGATCATCTGGTGCTGATCCGTGATTGCGATTTGTCCCGTCGGTCCCGCCGCAATCGCTCGGTAGTTCGCCCTGGTCTTGGGGTCGGTGACCCGGGACAATCCGGTATAGATCACGCCGTCTTTCGGCGCTGAGTCGTCCGGCCACGATGAGAGGTCGATGTAGCCAAAGGTCGAAGCGGCACCGAAGCTCTGAGTGAAGTCGTCGGCCAAGGTGAAGTAGAGGCGCCCCGAGAAAATCGAGAGCCCGAATCCGTTCTCGAAATCCGAAGTCATGGGGATCTGGACTTCGTTCAGTTGGTTCGTCGTTTTGTTGATCCGAACGATGTCGTTGTCGCCGTTGTCGATGAAATAGACGTAGTTCGAGTTCGGAGGGGCGACGGCGTCCCAGGGCTTACCGCCGATGACAGACGCGGGATTGGTCGAGGGAAAAACGTATCTACGGGCAACGGTCGGCTTCGACGGGTCGGAGATGTCGATTCGGTCGATCTCGTTGTACGTTTGCCCGTTGACCGAGGCTCCGTAAAAATCTGTTAGCCAGATGGTCGGGGAAGACGGATCGATCACGACTTGAACTGGAAACTGGCCTCCGGTCGAAGACCATTTCAGCAGTCTTACCGACTCAGGCAACTCGAATGCTTGATTCGACTGACCGTTGCACGAAAGACCGGGGCTCGAGGGATTGAAACCGTCGAGTGATGGTTGGTCTCCGTCTCCTCGTGATTCCACGAACCAAACCCAACTGTCCGGCGCAGTTCCGGTCGACGCGACACCGGTCACCTCGTTGTTATTTCCGGGCACGAGATACGTGCAGAAATTCTTCGTCGTCGGATCGAAAGCGACGACCTCTGAATGGTTAGGGGGATCGGGGTCGTACGCGGTTCCCTCGTACCGTCGCCAACCGCCAAAGGTCAGCCAGATCACGCCATCAGAGCTGATTACCTGTTCGCTCATCGCACTTTCCGAACTGCTGAAGCAGGGACCGGCATTGCAGTTTGCGAATGGAGCGTCAAAGACCGAAGGAGCCGAAGCTGGGGATACGACTCCGTAGTTATGGGCTTTCTTCCAGCCATTCTTGATCTCGATCAGATTGTGACTGAACTCGCTCGCGTTCCAGATCGAATCGTCCGACGACTGGAAAGTGGTCGCGAACGGCGAACCCGGTGTGTGGAATGTCGACAGTTGTGGAAAGTCGGACCGGTATGTCCGGGTGACCCAGTTTGTCTGCGATGGAACGGTGAGCAAGGCCTTTTGGGTGAGGATCGAGCAATTGGTCGAGTCACAGGAATCGAGGTTGATCGAGTACTGAGCTCCGGGTCGGGCGTTCGAAGGAATCTTCACCTTTATCGCGTCGGATCTAGTGATCCAGCTTGTTCCGGACCACCTAGGTCGTGGGTGGGTGCCGGAAGGCCACTGAACCACCGAGGTCGATGAGAACCGAGGAAGCGTGGAAGTGAGAACGAAGCGGATATGTGAAGGGCCAGACGCTCCGTAGCCTTCATACCAGTGAAGGCTCACGGTTGATCCGGGCAATACGTCGAAAGAAGCGTCGTCGAAACTGGGGAGAGGTGGTCCCGGGGCGTACCCACTGGCGGTAGTCGGACTCTGCGCGCCGGCAGTGGGGCCTGAAGATAGGGAAGAGACTGTCATGACGACGATCAGGGCGGTCGCGAAAGCGACGAAGAGCGATCTCGTCCTGTACCTGCAGCCCACTTTGCCCCCCGCGTGATCCCAACTAGGAACGAGCGCCGAGCGTTCCTTTCGGCGCGCGACCAGCGAACCCTAGCGGCTCGTACGTCGCTCGGGCATCCGCGGCGCCCACTGCTCGTAGTCCGTGTTACTGGCGCCCGACGGTTAGCTGGCCCGACTCCCTAAGCGTGGTGCCATGTGACCGAGAAGCTCGTGCCAGCAGGAGGAAGACTCGAGGGCTGCGCTTTGACCTTTCCCTTCTTCGTCGTCATGACCACTTGCTGATTGGAAAAGGCTGAGATGGGGCCCGCTGTTCCGTTTCCGGTCACCGAGGCACCGGAGAAGTTGACGGTCCCGAACTTCGCCAAGGGCAACACGGTGCATGTGCTCAGCAGACAGAGCGAAGGCGCTTCGGCTATCCACTCGGCTGACGATTCGGTTGCCGATGGAGCGCTCCCCGTCGTGGAAAACGTCCACCCCTCGCTGCTCTTCAGGGTCAGAGTGAAGGTGGTAGCCGAAGTCGCGGTCACGTCGGCTGACAACGTGTCGCCGGCCACGACCGGATACGTCGTCGTGGACAAGGTGACTGCGGAAGCCGGGTAAAGCTCGTAGAAGGCCGCGTACGAAGTCTCATTGCCGAGGCACACTGAATCCGTTCCGATCTGTTCCACCGTGTCGGAGTTGAACCCATCGATCCCGACCCAGAACGCCGCGTACGCCAAAAGCTGCTTTCCGCACGAGATGGACGGTTGCGTGAAGGTCCCCTGAACGTCCGTAAAGGTCGCGCCCTCGTTCGCATACCCCGCCCAGTTGAGAGTGTCCGTATTTCCGTTGGCGACATCTGCGGTCCGGTCAGGCGGTACGACGAAATGAGCAGGTGCTTCCCCAGTCGTGGCCTCAGAAAGAGCTGTTTGCACAGTCCGACCTGTCTGGATCGGCGCAAACAAAAGCACCATGAGAAGTGGCGACATGACCCAGGGCAATCGCTTCATCGCATCCCCTCGGTTCGATCCAAATTGGACCCGAGGACTGTATCACCGGAAGTCGATGAAAGGACTGTTGCAACAGCCACCGCTCCCCGTGCGATCCCGCCGGATTCAGCGCACGGGAGTGGGTTCGCGTGGCTGGACGCCGGCCGACCGGTAGAGGGCGTCTATGACAGCCATATTTGCGACGGCGTCCTGCGCTGTGGATGGGAACTGAACTCCATTTCTGACTGCTTCGACGAAGGCGTGCAACTGGCAGGAATAGGTGGATTGCGGCCAGTGCCGTTCGCGACGGCGATTTGTGTGGGTCCGGACGGTGATCGACCCTCCCATCTTGGGCATGAGCGGGTTGAAAGCCTTTACCTGCCCCGCACTTCCTCGAACGCGCAGATGGAGCGCGAGAACGTGCGTTGAGAGCATCGAGGCTAGAACGGAGCCTGTGGCTCCGCCGGGGAATCGGAGCTCCGCTCTCGCGAACCGGTCGACGCCTCCCTTTGTCATCTTGACTTCAGCGCGCTCGACCGTCGGTTCGCTCCCCGCGACAGTCCGGACCATGTTTATCGGATAGCAACCGGCGTCCATCGCAGCACCGCCGGCCAAATCCAGCTGCCAGCGGATATCGTGCGGCTTGAGGAGAGGAAAGCACAAAGCCGCCTCGATGTGTCGAATCTCACCAACTTCGCCACTGCGCACGATTTCAAGAATGCGTGCGGCCATTGGGTGGTAGCGCCAGTGAAATGCCTCCATCACCACCCGGTCGGTCGTCGAGGCGAATTCCGCGACTTCCTTCGCCTCCGTTGCGTTTGCGGTGAACGGCTTTTCACACAGGACGTGCTTTCCTGCCTCGAGCGAGCGGACGGTCCACGCTCCGTGCAATCCGTTCGGGAGCGGAATGTAAACGGCGTCAACCTCGTCGTCGGCGAGCAGCGCTTCGTAGGTGGGGTGGACCTTCCCGATGTCGTGCTTGGATGCGAAGGACTTGGCGCGACCCAGTTGTCGCGCTGCTATTGCCACAACCTCTGCGTCGGGGTCGGACTTGCAGGGTGCGACGATGGCGGCCGGGGCGATGGCAGCTGCTCCAAGGATCCCGAAGCGGAGCGGAGTCCGGGCCATTCAGGCTTCACCCAACAAGCGAAAGGTATTGCAGTAGAAAAGTCGTCCCCCTGGTTCGCGCCAGTCGGCCCACGCAGCGAACTCTTCACTGTCGAATCCTCCGAGGCGTGGCGCGACGAAGTGCGTCATCGTCGAGAACGTCTTTTCCGGCTCGTCGGAGTCGAACTCGTAGAAGTGCATGTACATGGGGTCGACCGCTTTGACGTTCTCGAACACCGATATCTGTGTGAAGCCTGGGATGCCCGCTGCAGCGATGTGGCGAATATGGACGAAGTCTCCCCAGTCACGTAGTCGTGATGCGAGCTCGAGCGTGCGGGGGCTGATCCAAACCACCAACAAACCCTTGGTCGGATGGCCGCTCAGGATGCCTTGGCTCGGCCGTGAGTGACGGCGGAAGTGATGGGCATTGACCACCGATAACGACTCTGGAGCGGCGGGCGGGGAGAAGACCTCATCGACCTCGGCGACCACCAAAGTGGACCCGTCTTCGATCTTCATAGGCAGGTCTTTGCGCCGTGGAACGCAGTTTTCCCACCAAGTGACCCGTTGCACGCCGTCGAGCTGTTCGAGAACAGCAGAGCGCTCGACCCATTGTTCAAGCGACCCGCTGCCCAACTCCAAGTACATGCCCTGAGTGCAGCGATCTTCCACGGTCAGCAATCTTGCCAGGCGGGCGGTGCTAACCCACGAATCGCGCCATGTCATAGGGAATATCGCCCGCTGTACCCGCTGTACCCGCTGTACCCGCTGTACCCCCTCTTCCGTCGAGCAGCCCGGCGGCTACCAGTGCGGCGGAATAGGGTCCGAGAAGGAGTCCGTTCGCCCCATGGCCGGTGCACACGTGCACGTTGGCAGTGCCCGGAACCCGACCCAACACGGGTCGGTCGTCGACGCTGGTGGGCCTCAGTCCCACTCTGACCTCGTGCAGGGTGGCTTCGGCGAGCCCAGGAGCGATCGCCAGGCACTCGCGGAGCAGATCACGAACTCCCGCCGCCGTCGGACGTGTGTCGAATCCGGCGTCGGCTTCGAACGTCCCGCCACACGCCACTCGACCACCGGGCCACGGGACAAGATAGAAGTTCAACACGGGATGGACGATCGGCCATCGGTCACTGGGGAGGGGTTGGGTTTCCGAGCCCCCGTTTGGCAGCACGACGTGGACGATCTGACCCTTCGTGGGACTCACGCGCAAAGCGGTGCCGAGCCGATCTCCCCAGAACGAAGACCAGGCACCAGTGGCGATTAGTAGCGCACCGCAGTCGGCGATCTCGTTCTGGGTGAAAACCGCCGTAGCCCTCCCTCGCTTGACTGCGACGTCGATTGCCTCCGAACAGAGAACTCGTGCACCTCGTTGCTGGGCGGCCGTGGTCAGGCCGTTCCTGAGTGCTCGCCCGTCCACACGCGCCGCCAAAGGGTTGAGTAGTGCACGCCACGTCCGGCCGAGGGGCGGGAACATCTCTGTCGCTTGAGCCGGAGACACTTCGGTTACGGCCTCGTCTCTCGATTTCGCCCGATCCGCGACCTCGCTGAACCACTTGTCTTCGTGCTCGGCAAGGGCCACGACCAGAGCTCCGCACTCGCTGAAAACGTCTGCTCCCAGATCGATCCCATCCTCGACGAGGCGGGACATGAGTGTCCGCGCGTGCGACGCTGCATTTTTCGAGAACGCGTAGAACCGCTCGTCGGGATCGGCGGACGTTGCCGGCGAGAGTATCCCTGCTCCGGCGTCGGACGCGCGTCCGGGGTGGGACGCGTCGACCAGCAAGACGTCGGCGCCGGAGCAAACGAGCTCGTACGCGGCGGCTGCCCCGACCAATCCGCCTCCGACGACGACTACCTCGGCCGATGTGTGACTGCTCATG
>DASPVS010000094.1:0-2865 GCA_035622235.1 Acidimicrobiales bacterium
CTGACGCAGGCTGCGAGACGGTGAGGCTCGTGAGGGTTATCGGAATCGGTGCCGGCGACCCGGATTATGTGACTGTCCAGGCGGTACAAGCACTCAACGAGACCGACGTCTTTTTCTTTCCTCAGAAGGAACAGGACGGCGATGATCTCCGGGCACTGCGTACCGAGGTGTGCAAGCGGCACATTGACCACAACCGTTATCGGATCGTCGAGGTTGCCGGTCCACAACGACCGAGACCGGCACACGCCTACACCGAACACATCGCTGGTTGGCGAGAGGAAAGGGCACTGGAGTGGGAGCGTGCCCTCGAAACCGAGCTACCCGACGGCCAAGTCGGCGCATTCTTGGCCTGGGGCGATCCGGGCTTATACGACAGCACGTTGAGTGTGTTGGGGTCAGTCCAGGCTCTTGGACGGGTTGATTTCAAGATCGACGTGGTGCCGGGCATCGGTGCGGCGCAGGCACTCGCGGCACGCCACAGGATCACGCTCAACCGGATCGGTGCTCCAGTTCTCATCACGACCGGACGTGAGCTTTCGGCGAGCTGGTCGAATGGAATCACCGATGTGTTGGTCATGCTCGATCCCAACTGTTCGTTCAAGGAACTCCCTGAGAAAGACACCAAGATCTTCTGGGGTGCCTATCTCGGCACGCCGGACGAGATCCTCATCGCGGGAACCATCGGTGAACGTGGCGATGAGATCGAACGGACCCGAACCGCAGCTCGAGAACGCAAAGGCTGGATGTTTGACACGTATCTCCTCAGACGTCCCGAATCGCACTAGCAGATCCATCTTCGTCCTCGCCGGTACACGCGAGGCGGCGACCCTCTCGAGCGAGTTGCATGCAAGGGGGCATACCGTCGTTGCGTCATTCAGGGGCCTGACCGATACGGTGAACCGTCACCCCTTCCCCGTGCGCGTCGGAGATCCCGGTGGTGTGCAAGGTCTTTCGCGTGAGCTTCGAGAGGGCGGTTATCAACTGCTTGTCGACGCGTCCCATCCGTTCGCCTCGCGCCTGTCCCAGAACGCAGCGGAGGCCGCGGATGCCGTCGGGATCCGACGCCTGCGCCTCTTGCGTCCACCCTGGGAGCCCGAACCGGGCGACCACTGGCACGATGTCCAAAGCCTTGATGTAGCTGCTGACGTAGTGAGACAGCTCGGGGTGAGACGGGTCTTTCTCTCGGTGGGCCGGTTTGGAGCCCAAGCCTTCACGCGGGTCCAAGGCGTGCACTTTGCCTTGCGATCGATCCAGGAGATGTCCGGCTCACCCATGCATGACGCGACGGTGATCGTGGAGCGCCCGCCATTCACGGTCGAGGGCGAGCATCGGCTTTTCCTCCAGCACGAGATCGAAGCCTTGGTGACCAGGAACAGCGGCGGAGAGCTCACGGAGGCAAAATTGGTTGCCGCACGGATTCTCGGGATTCCGGTGGTCATGGTTCAACGACCGATCCAACCGTCGGGCGACAGGGTCACAGAGGTCGATGCTGCGCTCCGGTGGGTTGATGAACACGGTCCCCAAACGACTGGCGACTCGTGGACCCGGTGAGAATGTCGAGGATCTCGGGGCGATCGTTCAGCTCGCTACTCGGCGGACTCCAGCAGCCGAGCAAGCAAGTGCTTGACCTGCTCTAGCTCGGCGCGCCCAAGGACCGAGGCCCATCGACGCTCGGCGCGGTCAGCGACCCTGATCGACACCACAGCTGCACGACGCCCGCGGGGAGTCAGCTCAATGAGGCGGGCACGACCATCGTCTGGATCCGCCGTTCGTCTGAGGCATCCCCGCACCTCGAGGTCCTTGAGTACATGGTTCAGCGCCTGCTTCGTCTGTCGAAGCTCGACGGCAAGTTCGCTGGCTCGTTTTGGGGCACCTAGCAGGAGCACGAGGATTGCGCTCTGACCGAGTACGAGGTCTGGGAAACCCGATCGCGTCAACTCATCCCTCGCCTCTCGAGCCACCCTTCTGGCCAACTGGCGACAGAGCATCGCGAGGGTGGGTCCGGACCTCCCGCGTTCGGCTGGGATGGCCTTCACCACTTGGTAAATATACTATACTATCCTATGGTGGTGACAGTTGCTACCAGAAGAAGGGCTCTTCGAAGCGTTGTACTTGTTTTCGGACTCGCTCTGGCCAGCCCGACGAGTTTCATGCAGGTGTCCGGACCCGCTGAAGCGGCAGAAGCGAGCCCGCTGATCTCGCACGCGATCTCAACCACTGCCTTCGATCCGAGCGCGGCCGGTCCGAGCGCGCTCAATCTCGCCATGGTCGGTTTACGTGCGTCGTGGAACGGCCAACTCGTCGTCTTTCTCCCGGGCTCTGGGGGTAAGCCCTCATGTTGCACGATGTTTCTCTCTGAAGCCGCCACGCTTGGCTTCCATGCAATCGGACTTACCTATGACAACTCGACTTCCGTTGGTGGTCGATGCCTCAATGATCTTTCGTGCTATGCAACAGTGCGTCAAAACGTCTTCGACGGCATGGATCCGAGCGCGCTGAGCTCCTTGTCGCCTCTGGACGGCGTGGAGCACCGATTGGTGACCCTGCTCGAGTATCTGGCACAACGGTTTCCCGCCGAAGGATGGAACCGGTTCGTTTCAGGTGGCCAGCCGGTGTACCGCCTCATCGTGCTGACCGGACACTCTCAGGGAGGCGGCGAAGCCGCGTTCATCGCCACAGAACGGACGGTAAGCGGAGTCGTCACGCTCTCTTCGCCTCCTGATACCAACAACCTGCACCAGGCAGCACCGTGGCTTGCCACTGTGTCCACGGGTAAGACCCCACTTGATCGCTACTACGCGTTCGTGCATTTGGGCGATCCCTTCTATCCCCGGATAACTGCGGATTGGACGTCGATGGGCTTGG
>DASPVS010000095.1:0-8625 GCA_035622235.1 Acidimicrobiales bacterium
GACACTCACCACGACTGCCCCGAGTCCGATAAACGTAGTGGCGAGGAGGCGACCGAGGAGGCGGCGAAGATGGCGTCCGTCGTTACCCTTCACCAACACGGCTGACTCACCTTCGCGGTCATTCCGTGTTCTTCGCTCCGCATCATCGAACTGCGTCACGAACCGCTCCTCTTGAAGATCCGTCCGGCGCGTTTGAAGACGTTGCTCGACGCGCCCTTGCCATCCGTCATAGCCGGAGCCGGAGGAGGAGCAGCATCAGAGCCGGGGGGATGGTCAGACCCGGGCCCGCCGCCCGCGTTTGCAACCGCCGGCCGTGCGTTCCGCCGCCGGCGCAGCAGGGCCGGTACGACCAGAGGAGCGGCGAGCGCGAGCGCAAGGGCGAGACACCAGATGAGTATCTGAGTCGACACCGGGATGAAACCGAGGGCGTCGTTCGCAGCGTGCTCCAAGGAATCCGCCCGGTTGAAGCTCGAAAGGGCAGGATGGTGCTTGAGCTTTGCCAAATATGCCGCAGCGCCGGCTGCGCCGCCGGCTCCGCCGTAGGCGCCACCGGGTCCGCTACCGGCACCACCTGGCCCATAGCCGTTCGCATATGAACCGCCCGGACCGGAGCCTCCGGGGCCGCTAGCACCACCGGAACCACTTCCTCCCGCGCCACCTGCATCGAAGCCGGGGCTCGAACCCGGGGTTCCCGCGGCTTGTCCATAGATGGCCGGCTCTCCGGGAAGAGGGATCTCGCCGTCAACATAGGGGTTTTGGCACGTTGCGGGTGTAGGCGGCGGTGGCTCCTGTCCCCCGTTCAAGCGGCCGACGGCGTCGAAGTCTTCCTGTACCAGGTTCGGTGGGAGAGGCGAATACCCGAGAAGTGCCATTTTCTCCTGACCGGCGCACGCAAGGAACGACACGAACTGACCGAGCGCCTGACCCTTGTCTGAAGGAAATGGGGAGGTGCCTCCGTTGTTGCCTGCGCATGCGGTCGGTGGGGACTGTGCGGCGGCGAGCTGGGGCGAGCACGGAGAAACGATGTAGCTGTACGCCGAGATGGGATACGCGTTCGGAAGCGGGTTCGTGTAGACGCCTGTGAGGTCCTGGGTCAAGTCGGCGTGCAACACGGCTCTTTCGAGTGCGGTGGCGTCGTTGAAGGACGTCGGTTGCACAGCGTTGCCGGAAGCATTCACGATCGAAGCGACCGGCGAGTTGTGCTCCTTCGCGTAAGCGGTCTCCACGTACGTGATCGCCCCGTTGGAAGCGGCCGCCGCCACGTAGTCGGCGGCGTTGTCGGAGCCGGCCTGTCCGATCATGTTTCCGTCTTGCCACCCTGGATAACCCGGCACGTCCTGCCCGTTCGTGGGCTGTGGCCAACTCGCAGATGGTTCACCTTGGCTGTCCTGAGGGCTTTGGCCGGGTTCCCAGCCAACGGCCCCCTGGAAATTCGAGAATTCGCCGCCGACCATGTGGAGCAGATAGTCGGACAAGAGGTAGTTTTCTCCTGACGGATCAGCCCGCGTCACGGCGAGGATCTTCGTGTTAGGGAGGTCACCTTGAAGCTGCGGATTGAGCGCGGCTATGTCCGGTGAGTCCCAGGAGGTTATCTTCCCGCTGAAAATCTCGAAGATCGTCTGGGCATCGAGGACCAGATTGGTGATCGGCGAGCCGTCCGTCCCGGTCAGGTTGTACATGAAAGCGAGCGCTCCCGCGACATCGGGCATGTACTCGAACGGGACCGTGGGAGTGGAGTCGGCCTGACCGGAACTGTACGGGATGTCGGACGCACCGAAGTCAACCTGGTCCTGCGCAAAATAATTCAGGCCAACAACAGAGGATTGAACCTCCCAGTTGATGTTGAGGCCGTAGAGAGTCGCGGCCTGCGCGACCCATTGCTGCATCGCCACACCGGCGAAACTCGAACCTGTCGACTGAAGTGTCGGCGAAGCCGCTGCCTCGCCTGCGGTAGCGACCTGCATAATCGGTAAGAGCGCGAAGGCAACCACCGCGAACACCCACAGGCGCTCACGAGTGGCCTTGCGTAACCTCGTGACGCGCCGCAAGCGGTTCGACGGACGCAGAAGAGTGGAATTCCGTTCAGCCGAAGCGGCCATTGACATAGTCCGAAGTCCTCGGGTCGGTGGGGTTGGAGAAGATGACGTCGGTGTCACCTGACTCCACGACACGGCCTGGTTGATTCTCTTCTGCTAGGAAGAATGCACACCTCTCGGATACTCGTTGAGCCTGCTGCATGTTGTGGGTGACGATCACGACGGTGACTTCATCCGCGACTTCTTTGATTGTCTGCTCGATGCGTCGTGTAGAAGTCGGGTCGAGTGCGGAGCAGGGCTCGTCCATCAGCAACACCTTCGGACGCACGGCGAGCGCCCTTGCTATGCAGAGACGCTGTTGCTGGCCACCAGACAGCGCGCCGCCCAGCTCTCCCAAGCGATCTTTGACCTCGTTCCAAAGACCAGCCTTTTGAAGCATCTCCTCGACCACGGCTTGCTTCTCGGACAGCGAGACGCGGTTGAACTTGAGACCAGACAACACGTTGTCGGTGATCGACATCGCCGGAAACGGGTTTGGCTTTTGGAACACCATGCCGATGTGGCGCCTCGTGTCGGCCGCCCTTTGGCCTGAACCGTAGATGTCCGATCCGTCGAGCTCGACCGTTCCTGCCAACTGTGCTCCCGGAACGAGCTCGTGCATACGGTTGAGAATCCGCAAGAACGTGGACTTTCCACACCCTGAGGGCCCGATCAGAGCCGTGACAGAAGAACGCTCCATTCTGAGATCGACACCTTCGAGAACGAGGCGTCCGCTGAACCAGGCGTAAACGCCGTTCGCCACGAGACTCGCAGCACCGCCGCCGATCGAGGGCTGGCGAACTTCGGCCGAATAGGGGCTCGACACCGGGGGGGCCAAAGTGGTGGTCGACGGCTGGTCGCTCAATGGAGGTCTCCGGGTTGTAGGGAAATACCCTCCGCGTAGGAGGTGAAGGATTCAGCCTCCGGTTCGCTCGAGGCCATTCTCGTTGGGACGAGGCTCCGCTCGAAGATCCGTAACGCGAATCCGCGGTCCTTCTTCGCTCGCGTGCGGCCGAGGATTCTGGCGATGATGAACAGGATCAGCACGAGCCACATGAGGACGAACGCAGCCTCGAAGGCCAGGGCAATGAATACGGCCTGAGCCTGTTGAACGTCGTGGTACACGACCAGCGGGAGTGCTCCTTGTGCACCCGAAAAGGCATTCAGATTCAACACTTGCGAACCGAACGCAGTGAACAGCAGCGGCGCGGTTTCACCGACGATACGGGCGATGCCGAGGACGATGGCCGTGGTCAAACCGGAGCGAGCCGTGGGAAGTACCACCGACCAGACCGTGCGCCACTGCGGGGCCCCCAGCGCCAGGGATGCCTCGCGCAGTCCGCTCGGGACCACACGAAGGACTTCTTCTGTGGTTCGGGTTACCGAGGGCAACAGCATTATGAAAAGTGCCAGTGATGCCGCAAACCCTGAGAAAGAGAGGACGTGGTTGATTATGAGGATCGCGTAGATGAACACGCCCGCAACGATGGAAGGAGTCCCGCTCATGGCCGTGACGACGGTGCGGACCATCCGCGTCCCTTTTCCACCCACTTCGTTCAGGAACACAGCGGTGGCGATCGCGACCGGCACGCCGATGATCGCGGCCAGACCGACTTGCTCGAGAGTTCCTACGATCGCATGCAGCACGCCCACGTTGGAGAGAACATGGGGATCAGAAGGAACCAGGCGTTTCTGGTCCTTGGTGAAAAGCGCGCCCCAGTGGATGTGGGGAATCGCTTTGAACGTAACCCACAAGACGATGAAGATGACCAAGCCCACCAGAATCGCTGCGGCCGTGAGAACGAGTACCGCAACCATCCGGTCCGTGGCGACCTGGCGCTCGATGACCTTGGAATTCGCCGCCCAGTAAAAGACCATGAAGCAGACGTACCAGCAAAGCAGGAAGCCAAATCCGCCCGAGAGCAGCGTGAGTTGGTAGAAGACCACCCAAACGAGCGCCAACGACGAAAGGGCGCACGCACCTAGAAGCCCGGCGTCGGCCCACCCGAAATTGCGAGGGCGAAGTGGTGCCGGAAGCCGTCTCGGTGTGACTGGCTCTCTGGGAGGTTGCGGCTGAGTGGGCGCCTTTCCCTCGGGACGCTCGGGCGATTCGAGGACCGTCATCGGGAACGCATCCGTCTCAACCGGCGGACTCTCGGGAGTGACGGTCGTGGCCGAAGGCCCTTGGGGTGTCACAGCTCGATCCCCGAACCGCTGCGGGAGCGATTGACTATCGCGGACGCGACAAGGTTGACAACGAGCGTGAGGACGAAGAGCACGAAGCCGCACATGAGGAGAGCCTCAGTGCCGATCCTTCCCCCGGAGAAGAAGTTGATCGCGATCGTCTGAGAGATCGTGCTCCCGCCGTGTTGAAGGATATGAGGGGAAATGATGAGGCCACCGCCGAGAATGATCGTGACAGCGATCGTCTCCTCGAGCGCACGGCCCATTCCCAACATGATCGCTCCGATCACACCGCCACGGCCGAACGGAAGGACCACTGATCGGATCATCTGCCAGCGGCTGGCACCGAGCGCGAGAGCTGCTTCGCGTTCTCCAGGTGGCGCGAGCGAGAAGACTTCTCGGCTGATCGAAGCGACGATCGGGACGATCATGAGTCCGACGACGAGCCCCGCTATGAAGAGCGACGCATTTGTCGGGTAGCTCACCACCTTGAAGATCGGGATGAACGAAAGGTGATGCGACATCCATGTTGTGATGCCTGTCACGTTCGGCTGGAGCTCGAAAAAACCCCAAAGGCCGTAAATGATGCTCGGGATGGCTGCCGCAAGATCGACTACCGCGATCAAGGAACTGCGCATCCGAACGGGCGCGTACTCGCTCAGAAAAATCGCCGTACCGAGCGCGACCGGCACTCCGACCACCAACGCCACGGCCGCAACCACCACGGTTCCGTAGAGCGCTGCCGCAACACCGAATTGAGGGTGGGCGCCCAACGTGCGGAAACCCGACGTGGTGAAGAAATGCCAGCCCATCAAGCGTAAGGCGGGCCAACCTCGTAGGAAAAGGAACAGCCCGATGAGAAACAGAAGGACTAGCGCACCGAACCCTGCGGCTCGCACGACGCCGCGGAAAATTTTGTCGTCCGTCCCGCGATCAGGCCGCGTGACGATTGGAGCTGGAGTCGACATCGCGACGCCCAGATCGGCGGGGGTTGACAAGTGGCTCGGCCTCTCTATCCCGTGTCGTCTTGTCTGTTTCGTGTCGTCTGGTGGGCGCGGTCCCGCCGCCCCGATGCGGCGTGCCCGATCGACGCGTCCGCCCTCTACAGCCAGGTAAGGCTAATGGTGTTGGGGACCGGGGTGACAGCCGAGCAAAGTGAACGTTTCGCGAACGATTTGAAACGCGCGACGAGGACGCCAACCCACAATCGCTACCGCTCAAGCCTGAACGTTCGTTTGAGCGACGACAGAGGACTATCCCTGGAGTGGCGTCCGGGTCTCCAGGGTGCCGTGCGGGCCCCGGGAACTCGAGTATCTCGAAGGCGAAGATCTCGTCAGTGGCCTAGCCGTCTGGCTGGCCGTGTTGATCGGGCCCGGGTCGAGCGAAATCCAAATGGCGTTTCAAACTCCCAAGCTACGGAACATCCTAGGAAGGATTGACGCTGTATGTAATCGCTCGAATACGGCAAGTGACCTCGCCGGGCTTACGAATTCAAGCGGCTGCTTGTTCAAGCGGCTGCTTGCCGCTCGACCATCTACGTGGCCACGGCGAGCTTGCGGGCGTCTCGACCTTCACCGACCGGCCGTTCTCGACTCCTAGTTGCGCCGAACCAAGAACCTCTTACTTGTGCAGAAGCAAGAACCGACTCAAACGGTTGAAATTCAGGACTCTTCAGTGGGCCCAACCTCGCGTTCAAAAGCCGTAGATCCGCGACCCTGACACGTGGGATTTGCGACACGTGAGAGTGAACGAAGCAAACGATTGGTGAACGTTTCTCGCACAGCAAGTGAATTCTTTTTTGAAATGCCTGCGGACCTTGCAACCTTGGATTTCTCCTGGTAGCACACGATCAGAATCAGTTCGTTCGTGGGGGGCCGTGGCGGCATTGCGAATCCTCCTGCGATCAATCCCAAGGAGGATTCATGCACAAGCGCCGAATGGCTGTCGCCTTCGCGGCGAGCTTCGCGGCAGCACTTTTCGGATTGGCGTCGGCGCCCGCGTTCGCGCAGGGGACAACTCCCTCGAACACGGCACTCTCGGCGGACAACAACCCCGCTGTGACCGGTCAAGAGGTCACCTTCACCGCCACCGTCACGGATGCGACCGGGCTAACCGGCATCACTCCGACGGGCACGGTCGAGTTCCAGAACGACGGCGTCGACATTCCCGGCTGCTCGGCCCAAAGCCTCGACGTCAACGGCATGACGCAGTGCCAGGTACCCGACGGCTTCGCAGCAGGCAGTTACTCCATCACCGCCATCTACTCGGGTGACGAGACGTTCGCAGGGAGCACGGGATCCTTACCGACCGAAACGGTCGACCCTGACGGCACGAGCACGAACGTGACTTCGAATCCGAGCGCGCTCTTCGTGGGCGAAGGTACGACGTTGACTGCGACGGTAACGCCCGACCCGACGGTTAGCGGCGAGCCCGCGCCGACGGGAACCGTGGAGTTCCAGGACGGCGGCGTCGACATTTCGGGCTGCTCAGCCGTTTCACTCGACCCGTCGACCGGCACCGCGCAGTGCCCGGTGCCTGGCGGACTCCCAACAGGCACGGACACGATCACCGCGATCTACTCAGGTGACGCGAATTACTCGACGAGCACCGGGACCTTGCTGCAGACGGTCAGTGCGGGGAACACCGCGACCAGCGTCGCTGCGTCTCCTCACACGCTTGTGGCCACACAACCGACGACGCTGACTGCGAATATCGTGGTTCAGCCGCCGGCGGCCGGTACTCCGACGGGTTCCGTTGACTTCGAGAACGGCGGGGTGACGATTTCCGGTTGTGGAGCTCAGCCTGTCACCAGCAACAGTGCTACCTGTCCTGTCACCGGCGGACTCCCGGCTGGTAGTGACACGATCAGCGCCATCTACTCGGGCGACGGGAACTTCAACACCAGCACGGGAACCTTGCTGCTCAACGTCAAGAAGGACAATTCGTCCGTGAACAACCAGTCGAACGTGAACCCGACGGTCAGCGGCGAGTCGGTCACCTTCACCGCCACGGTCTCCGCTGTGAGCCCCGGAACCGGGACACCCACCGGAAATGTGGTGTTCGCGTTCTTCGGCAAGGCCCCGCTGCCTTCGTGCAGCGGCGGCGATACCCAGGCGCTGAGCGGCGGTGTCGCCACATGCACGACATCGTTCCTGCCTTCGCAGAGCGTGTCCGGCCAAGTCGGAGTCGAGGCCGAGTATCAGGGTGACAGCAATTTCAACCTCGTCGATGACACGAACGGAACCGTTGAGGAAAACGTCAACCCCGACGGGACAACCACCGGGGTCGTCTCGGCGCCGCCAACGGCGACCATCGGTCAACCGATAACCCTGACCGCGACGGTCTCGGCCAACGCTCCGGGAAGCGGTACCCCGTCCGGCTTCGTCACCTTCTCGATCCCGGGTTCCGTGGCGACGTGCACCGGCGGTGACACGCAGGCTACGAGCGGAGGCGTCGCGACTTGCGACCTTTCCGCGGGTCTCCCGTCTAAGAAGAAGTACAAGATCACCGCCACCTACGAGCCCTCGCCCAACTACAACGGCAGCAAGGGAACGGTAAAGGTCAAGGTGACCTGACATCGCCTGAAGGCTCGAGCTTGTAGCACGAGCGCTCCGGAGGGACCCGAGGGGTCAGCCGGAGCGCTCGTGCGCGTTCAGCCCTGCGGAAACCGGGCGCGGCAAGTTCAGGAGAGGGGAAGACCGCGCAAGGCAGCTTCAGCCGAGGGGAAGACCGGGCAAAGCAGATTCAGCTGAGCACTGAATCGGCGATCAGCTCTTCGAGATAGCGCGTATCCCACCAGCTCAACTGGAGCTGTTTCGCGCGCCGGAAGTAGAGCTGGATGTCGAATTCGAGCGTGAAGCCGATGCCGCCGAAGACCTGTTGGGCCATCGCCGTCACATCCCGAAACGTGCGGCAGGCAAAGAGCTTGGCCATCGGCGCCAGTCTCTCCACGGGCCTGCTCTCGCTGCGGGCCCAAGCGGCTTCGTGGACGAGGGTGTCGCCGCCGTCCACAGTGGTCACTGCGTCGGACAGGTAATGGCCGATCGCTTGAAACGCTCCCAGCGGCTTTCCGAACTGGACCCTGTCCTTCGCGTATTGGACAGTCAGCTCCAACGCCGCGCGCGCACCGCCCATGGCCTGTGCGGCAAGAAGGATCGATCCGTCGTACATGAGGTCGTTCCACGTCCTCCAGCCGCTTCCCGAAGGCCCGACTCGGTCGGCTTCTCCGACCTTCACGTCTTGGAGATCAACGCTGTACTGCGCGTCGGACCCGATTGTCAGCTTTTGTGTGAGGCTCACGCCTTCGGCGTCGGGGTCCACGAGGAAAAGATCGATGTCGGCGAGTCCGGGACCGGTCCTCGCAAGC
>DASPVS010000096.1:0-2564 GCA_035622235.1 Acidimicrobiales bacterium
GGCGTCTACGAACTCGGCTGCCGGAAAGAGTTTCGGGAGCAGCTGGGCGAAACGAGGTGTCAGCGAGTCCGTCCCGATGCGACGCGCTTCCGTCACCCCATCAATACCTCTGAGCCACGCCAGCAGATTGCCGGGGTTCCAAGTGATCCCGAAAAGATTTTCATGAGGGATATCGCCCGGCACCCCTTCGTCCCACGTGCTCACGAGGTGGACCGCGCCGGATTGCCGCACGACCACACAACCAGGTCCGAACGGACGAGTTCCCGCCGTCCACAGGCGCTGCGCACCTGCGAAGTACCTGGCGTTCGCTTCGCGCCCGAGAAGAAGCACGTCGATGTCGTCCGCTTCCATCGCCGCGAATGCCCGGGCGCGACGCGCGTCGCGCAGCTCCAGTCCGTCGGCCAGGATTTCAGTCGGCATAGGGATCGTAGGGGTAGTCGGTGAGAGAGGCCCAACCGTCTTCTGTTATTACGACGACCTCTTCGGAGCGATAACCGGCGGCGCCGTCATCCCACACGAGTGGTTCGAGCACGACCACCATGCCGGGAACGAGAACCTGGCGCTCGTCGTACCCTTCGCCAAGGTCCGTTCCGATGAACGGCGGTTCGGCGCTTTCGATGCCAAGTCCGTGAGCCAAGTAGAAGTGCTCCATCCAGGGCTTACGGCCATCGCTCGCAGCGAGTGCGGCACGGGTCAGGTCGGCGCCGGTCGCGCCCGGGCAGGTGACCTCGAGCACGGCGCCGATGATCTCCCGCCAAGCACGGAACTGGGCATGCTGACGGACTGTCGGTTGGGAACCCACGATCCAAGTGCGCCCGAAGTCGGATGCGAAACCGACGTAGCTGATGCCCGTGTCCACCCAGAGCACGTCGTCCAACTCCAGTTCGCGCTCGGTCGTGGGAAGCGGACAAGCGATGTCGCCATGCGTAGTCCAGGGTCCATCGGCCAGCCGGCGCGGCATCACCTGGAAGATGGGATCGAGGATGTTGGCCTCCGCACCGAGGTCGAAGACGCCGCGCAGGAAACACGCTGTCAGATCGACCTCGCGCACGCCTGGAGCCAGTGCAGCTTGGACAGGCGCGATCGCCTTTTCTGTGATCAAAAGTCCTGTGCGGAGGAAACCCAGCTCGTCCGATGTCTTGACGAGCTTCGCGGCACCGACCACCTCGTCTGCACTTGCAATCCCGGCTTCACTGAAAAAGGAGGAGTTGACACGACGCATCGAGCCCGGAAGCTCGTCGATCGCCACCCTGGCGTCGTTGCCCACGATCTCTGCCAGATCCCGGCAAAAGGCCTCGGCACCCTCGTCGAACTCCAGGTAAGCGGGTCTGTGGAGGTGATCTTCGGGCAAGGAGAGGTCTGGGGCCACGAGATCGGCGAAAGCCGTGAACAGGTGCGGGTGTTCGTCGTCGGCGGCGACGACTGCCACGGGTCGGTCGAAATTCGCCCGGCCGGGGTCGGCTAGCGGCCAGCTCGCGCCGGTCGCATACGACACATTGCTGTTCCCGAGCAGCACGAGCGCATCGACGCCCTGAGCGTCCATGGCGTCTTTGAGCTTGGCCCTTCGGTCGCGCTGCATGCGGACACGATCGGGCTCCGTGGAAACGCTGACGACCGCCGTCAAGTTTGAAGACCGAGAAACTCGAACACGTTGCGACTGACGATCTTGGCTGCATCTTCCGGCCCGACCGCCTCCACCACGGCGGCTAGGGATCGTTCCGAGTACCCGAAGGTGCTCTCGTTGTGAGGGAAGTCCGAGGACCACATCACGCGACCGATGCCGATCCGGTCGATCAGGTCAAGGCCGAGCGGGTCGAGCATGAAGGCCGAGTACATGTGGTTGTCCCAGTAGTAACGGGCGTCGTGTTCGATCTCGAAGTCGAGCATGTGCCCGAACGACACCTGCATGTGCTCCGCGTCCTGGATGGCCGACGGCACCCAGTTGATCCCGCCTTCGAACCAGCCGACACGCAGACCCTTGTGCCGGTCCAAGAGGCCTCCGCACACGTACCTCCCGAACATCTCGCGAAACGGTGCCGCGTTGTGGACCATGCTGACCGTGTAGCTGTTCGAAGCACACGGGGCAGACAGAGGGGCCTCGCCGATGTGGTGCGACACAGGGAGACCCGACTCTTCGACGGCCTCCCAGACCGCCGACATCGCCTGGCTGTTGTAGTCGATCGGTTTGCCGTCGGTGCCGGCTCCAGGTTTGAGCGGCAACCAAAAGGTCCGTACTCCGAGAGCCTTCATCTCTGCCAGAGTCCTGCGGGCGCCCTCGCCGTCCCACCAGTTGATGAGACCCACGCCGTAGAAGCGGCCCCCGGAGCGCTCCTGCAGCTCCGCCAGATACTCGTTGTAGATCCTGAAGCACACCTCGCGCACTTCGGTGTCGGGGTATCCCATGAGTGCTAGCAATGCGTTGGGAAATGCCAACTCCCTCGTCACGCCGTCGGCCTCGAGCTGGGCCATCCTTGCGTCGAGGTCCCTGGTGCTCGAGCCTGGCAGTGGGTCGTATTGGCTCAGGACGCCAGCGAACTCTCGGGGAAGGAAGGGTTTGTCGCCTG
>DASPVS010000097.1:0-3628 GCA_035622235.1 Acidimicrobiales bacterium
TATGGGCACCATGCTCGAGGTGTTGAACGCCTCAAGCGGACGGAACACCGCCACGGCGGACAAGTTCCCCAATCACGTCCTGACCGGGACCTACGGAGCAGGGTTCACCAACACGCTGATGGCCAAGGATCTCGAGCTCTACCTGCACGCGACCGAGGCCCAGGGTACGCCGACGGTGCTCGCGCCGGTCATGACCTCTTTGTGGCAGCGGTTCGCGGCCAGCGATCCCGGAGTCGATTTCACCCGGATCTACCCCTTCATCGAAGGAGCCTGAGCGGCGGCCCCTGGGACGCCCGAGCCGGAGGGAGTGAGATGACCACCGAAGAGCTCCGGGCGATCATCGCCGGTAGTCGAAACGGCATCCTTGCGACGGTCGGGAGGGACGCAACGCCTCAGCTGTCGAACATCTACTACCTGGCTGACCCGCATGTTCGTTTCATCCGGTTCTCGACGACGACGACCCGGACCAAGGGCCGGAACCTCCTCCGAACTCCTCGTGCCTCGTTGCACGTTGCAGGGGAGGATTTCTTTCACTACGCGGTCGTTGAAGGAGCGACCACCTTCGCGATCGCAAGCTCAAGCGACGGCGTAGCCATCGATGAGTTGTTCGAAGTCCATTCGGCTCTCGGCGCGGTGTCAGATCGGGAGGGGTTCGGAGAAGCCATGGTCGCCGCGGGCCGGATGTTGGTGCAACTGGAAGTCGTCCGTCTCTACGGGTTCGTTCGCAATCATTCATGAGGCACCAGTCGCCCTCGATCACCCCGTCAGAAGTTCATTGGAGCAGGTTCCGCTGAGCGACGGTCATGACGCCGTGGTCCTTCAAGGGCGGTGATGAATCTCTCGATCAGTGAGATCGTCTCGGCGTGTCCGATATCGAGATCAAAGCCGTCTTCGATGAGAAGAAACCGAGAGATTCCGGTCATCATGACGATGAATGAGGCCGGAGGCCACGTGATGGGATCTATTCCGTACCTTTCAAGGACCTGCGTCATTGCCTCGAGTTGCATGGTGCGGAACCGCCGCGAGTACTCGGCGATCTCCGTCCTGATCGCCTTACGGTGATTCGCCAAGGCAATGAATTCCATCGTGACGGCCGGGTTGGACTGTTGATGCGTCAGCTCCCACAGTCCCCAGAGTGGCTGCTTCGATGAGAGCACGAGTTCCTGACGCTTGAGGCTCCGCTCGGCACCTCGTCGGAACAGGGCGATGAACAGATCATCCATCGTGGCGAAGTAGTAGTAGACGAGACCGACATTCACACCGGCACGTGCTGCAACCCGACGCGAACTCACCGCCGCGTAACCCTCCTCGATCATCAGATGCTCGGCGGCGTCGAGTAGGGCGTCCTTGGTTTCAGACGATTCAGCCCGACTTCTCCGTCGCGGCGACACGCGCTGAGTGTACGGCCGGTCCTCGCACGGACCCTAGAGTGCCGACCCACCGGACGACCTGTTGACAAGCCCATCGCCGGCGTGGGACAGTTTGACCAGGTGCTCAGCGATCGCTGAGCAGCCTTGGGGGGTCGAGAGCCGCGCCGGTCGATGGGTTGATGGCACAACTGGATCGGGGAACGCTGACGGAGGAGACGCCCTCCGGGGCGCGGCACGCACCGGGATACCCGGTCTTCCGGCGTCTGCGGATCTCTGACGTCGTCAGCGAGACATCGGACACCGTCTCCATCGCATTCGAAATACCGGATGAGTGGCAAGCGTCCTTTGCCTACAGTGCCGGGCAGTTCGTCACCCTGCGGGTCTATCCCGACGGGTTCGAAGAGCTGCGTGCCTATTCGATGTCCTCGGCGCCAGGTGTCGACCCCGATCTGCGAGTGGCGGTGAAGCGCGTACCGAACGGACTTGTTTCGAACTGGCTCAATGACAACGTCCGGGTGGGCGACTGGATCGACGTCAGCGAACCGAGTGGCCTGTTTGTCCTGCCCGAGGGCGAGGGGGTCACCGACATCGTTGCCTTTGCTGCCGGGAGCGGCATTACCCCGATCTTCTCTCTGATCAAGTCTGCATTGACCTTCAGCGAGCGCAGGGTCCGGCTGCTCTACGCGAGCCGAGACCGAGCTTCCGTGATCTTCCTGCGAAGTCTGCAAGCACTCGTGGCAGACTTTCCGGACCGACTACAGGTCCAGTACAGCCTCGACGAGAACGACGGTTTGGTTGATGCCGGTATTGTCGCCTCCTTTCTCGGAGCGGGAATCAAATCGGAGTTCTATATCTGCGGACCGAAGGGCTTTATGGATGTCGTCACCCCAACCTTGGTCTGGTGTGGAGCGCGGAGCCATCAGTTGCATCTTGAGTTGTTCACGCCTGACGGTGACGATTCGAACCCCAATCAATCGGCCGGGGCAGTCGTGACGATCACGGTCGGTGGACACACCGCGACGATCATCCACAGGAAGGAGTGGACGCTTGTCCAAGCGGCGAGAGCGGCAGGGCTCAGAGCTCCCTCCTCGTGCCACCTGGGTCAATGTGGCACCTGTGTGGCATTGATCACGGACGGTGAGGCCAGAATGACGAACAACCAGGTCCTGTCGCCCGAGGAGGTCGCGCAGGGCTGGATCCTCACCTGTCAGGCCAAACCGACGACCTCGCGGATCTCGGTGGTGTACGACTGATGGTCGTTTCTGTGACGAGACAACGGTCGAGAGTGGCCGTCGTGACCGGGGGAGGTTCCGGGATCGGCGAGGCCGTCTGCCGGAGGCTCGCGGAGGCCGGGATCAAAGTGGCGGTTCTTGATGTACACGCGGAATCAGCAAGGCGGGTCGCCGAGAACCTGAAGACATCAGGGGGATCCGCGCTTGGAGTTCCCGCAGACGTTTCCGACCGCGCGGCCGTCGAGAGCGCGTTCGCGCTGATACGCGAAGAGCTGGGCCCTACCGACATCCTTGTGACCAGCGCGGGGCTCTGCCTGTTCGCACCGTTCGCCGAAGTCACGGACTCCGATTGGCGCCGGGTGCTGGATGTGAACTTGACCGGCACCTTCCTCTGTTGCCAGGCCGCGCTCGAGGACATGGTGACGTCGGGTTGGGGTCGGATCGTCACCATTTCTTCGTCGGCCGCGCAGCGCGGTTCACCAAAGGCCCCCCACTACGCGGCCGCAAAAGGCGGGGTCATGGCCCTTACCCGCTCACTCGCCCTCGCCTATGCGCCGTACGGGATCACGGTCAACACCATTCCGCCGTCAGGGATCGAGACGCCCATGCAGCACGCCGGCCAGGCTGCGGGCCATCTGCCGTCGAACGAGACGATGGCAAGCGTCATCCCGCTGGGTCATCTCGGTGAACCCGACGACGTGGCCGCGGCCGTGGCCTTCCTCGTTTCCGAGGAGGCCGGCTACATCACTGGCCAAACCATCGGGGTCAATGGAGGTCAAGTAGTGCCATGACCAGCGGCGCTCGTCCGCGTATCGCCCCCCTGCGGGGCACGGAGTGGTCTGACGAAGCGCGCGCCTTCCTCCGGGGACATCTTTCCCGGGCCGACCGCCATTTGTCGGGTGACCTGGAGGCGTCTCCTCCGCCGCCGATTCTGGGTCTTCTCGCGCGTCATCCTGCAGTTGGGGGGGCATGGCTGGGTTTCAGCGGAACGCTCATCGAGGGCGGTTCCCTCGCCGAACGCGACCG
>DASPVS010000098.1:0-4672 GCA_035622235.1 Acidimicrobiales bacterium
GCGAGGCCCGTTCGCGGATCGCAGCACCGGCGTTCTGAGCAAGGCAGCCACCGACAGCGATCTGCATATCCGGTCGACGCTCGCGTAGAGCCTTCAGATGGCCCAGATGCCCGTAGAGCCTGTTGTCCGCGTTCTCCCGTATGCAGCAGGTGTTCAGCACCACGACGTCGGCATCCTCCGGGCAGTCCGCAGGCTCCATGCCGTCTGCAACCAGCAAGCCCGCCACCTGCTCGGAATCGTGCTCGTTCATCTGGCAGCCGAATGTTCGGATGAAGAAGCGCCTGGCCACCGGTTCAGCTTAGAGGCCAGGCCCACCGAGCCTTGGAGCGGATGCAGTTCGCGTAAATCGGATTTGCGCGCTCGGATTTGAGGCCCCGATTTGGGGGCTCCGATTGTCGGCCCCGATTTGGGGGCTCCGATTGTCGGCGCCGATTTGTGGGCCCCGATTTGTGGGCGCACGCACTTCACGCCATCACGTCGAACGGTCCCCCCTCGTCTCTCTTCCCCCCGTTCAGGACGAGCCCCTCGAGATCGGGCTTGAGCACCAAGACCTTGCCGCTCACCCCGATCTCTTCCATCGACTTCTCGGCGTGATCACGTACCCGTTGAGACTGGCCCGCATCGCAAATCCCGACGAGTGTCGGCCCGGCCCCCGACCAGCATGCGGCGAGAGCGCCCGCCGAGACGAGCCGGCCGAGAAGCTGGGGAGCTTCCGGGAAGAGGGGGCTCCGGTAGTCCTGATGGAGCCTGTCCTCTGTAGCTTCGCGGATCAAAAGGGAGCTGTCGGCGAGTCCTGCGAGCAGCAGTGCCATTCGACCGAGGTTGAACGTGGCGTCGCGCCGCGCCACTTGCTCGGGAAGGGCGTGACGGGCCTTGGCGGTCGGTAGGAGGCGATCGGGTATGGCCGCGACGAAAACGAGACGATTGTCGAGCGGCATTCGAACCGCGCGCACCGATCCTTTGACGAGCGTGGCTGCGACGAGTCCACCCACGACCGACGCGGCCGCGTTCTCAGGGTGGCCGTCCACTTGTGCGGCGACCCCCAACGGATCCCGAGATCCGGCGGCTGCGGCTGCGGCTGCGGCGAGTGCTGCCGAGGAACCTAGACCTCGGGCGACCGGTATGTCGGAACGCACGGTGATCGCCAGACGGTCGTGTCCCGCTACGTCGATGGCAACACGCGCCGCCAGATGTGAAGCGTCGTCGGCTAACTCAGCGCCCTCGCCCTCGGCCCGCACCACGAGACGGGATGCGGGTTCGACTTCCACCTCGACGTACAGGTCGAGGGCGACGGCGAGGACGTCGAAGCCTGGACCCAGGTTGGCCGTCGATGCCGGAGCTCTGGCGCGCACGAACGCCACGGTAATGCCGTCAGCCGACCCGGTCCCATCCAAACAACGGTTCTCAGCCGTGGACGAAGCGCCAGCCGATACCTGGAGGTCCCACCTTCTCGTCTGAGACCAGAGGAACGGTTTGAGTTTCCCCGCGGTACTCAGCTGTCAGCCATCCAACGGTCTCCCCGTCCGTCAACGTGGAGCCCAGGCTTCGTGGAACGACGGAGATCCTCACGTCTTCTCCCGCCCAAACGAGCAACGAAAGGGCTCGTGGAGCGGACACGTACACACTCGCCTTCGCATCCCAGGGAATCGAGATTCGGGCGACTCGCTCGCCGGCGGAGACCGCGTGGACGACGCGAAGCCCCGGCGTGACGCTGTTGATGAGAAGCAGGGCGAGGAACTGTGCGAGAGGAAGGGGGTGAAAGCCGGGCTGTCCCGTGACCCCCGCGAGCACGAGGGTCGAGCGTCCTCCCACCGAGCGTTCAGCAGCCAAGATCACACAGCCCATCGCAGCCTGTGTGAATCCCGATTTCACCCCCACGACACCGTCCACGCCCACGTCGGTCACGTAGTTATCGACCGGTCCCGCGAGCGGCAATGTCACTTCTTGCTGACCGGCGACGGCCGCGAACGTCGGAATGGACATGGCGGCAGCGGCGAGTCGAAGCTGGTCCTCCGGGGTGCTCGCCGAAAACGGATTTAGACCGTTCGCATCGACGTACTGGGTGTGTTCCATTCCCAACGAGCGCGCAGTGAGGTTCATCTTCACCACGAACGCTGAAACGCTGTTTGCGTCCCATCGCGCGAGCATGTCGGCGAAGTTGTCCGCGGAGTGCACGATCAATCCGTTCAGCAACTGACGCTCGGTGAGCTTCTCTCCGGTTTGTACCGGAAGCGAGCTGTCGTTGTTGGCGACATCGGAGAGCGCTTCGAGATGGTCGACCTCTGTCGCCACCACCGTGGGCCCCTGCGCGTAGGGGCTCAAGGGGTGGTCCTTTAGGACGACGTACGCCGTCATGACCTTTGTGATGCTCGCGATCGGCACCGGCTTTTCCGGAGCCGAATCCCACCGGAGACCGAGCGCGGGGACCGAAACCGCTGCCTCTCCGACCGTCGGCCAGCGAATCGTGGGGCCGACGCCGGGCGACGCGGTCTCAGGCGCCAAGAGCGACCGCAACGTGAGGGCTGGAAGCGGTTGGGTCACGCGCAACATCACGAGGCCTGCGACGAGGAACACTCCTGCCGACGCGATTCCGCGCTTCAACACTCTTCGGGTGTCACGACGCGAGCGTCGTCGTGATTCCGCGACTATATGTGCGCGCTTTCCCTCGGGCTCCACCGTCGGGTCAGTGACTGAGTGTCTGGTCGAGCTCCTCGGGTGTCATGAGGACGGCTCTGGCCTTCGATCCTTCCGAGGGCCCTACCACGCCCCGCCGCTCTAGCAGGTCCATGAGTCGCCCGGCACGTGCAAACCCGACCCGGAGCTTGCGTTGCAACATGGAAGTCGACCCTAGTTGAGACCGAACTACGAGCTCCATGGCGGCACTGAGCAGCTCGTCGTCGTCTCCGTCGGCTGCGACGCCCACGTTCGACGACGGGTCGCCTTCCGCGATCGAAGGGAGGTAGTCCGTCCGGCCACTCTGACGTCGCCAGTGCGCGACCACCGACCTCACCTCTTGCTCGGACACCCACGGTCCCTGGATCCGTCGAGGGACGGACGAAGACGCGGTTAGCAGGAGCATGTCGCCCTTTCCCACCAGTCGTTCCGCTCCGGGCTGGTCGAGGATCACGCGACTGTCGGCCAGCGATGATACGGAGAACGCCAATCGAGAAGGAATATTGGCCTTTATCACTCCCGTGATCACGTCCACGGACGGCCGCTGCGTTGCCAACACGAGATGGATCCCGACAGCCCGTGCCATCTGCGCGATCCTGCACACCGACTCCTCGACGTCGCGCGCTGCCACCATCATCAAATCGTTCAGCTCGTCGACCACGATGAGGATGTACGGAAGGCGTTGGTGACGCTGGCTTGGTGAGACCGCTGCCCGACTCTCCGTGACTCGCGCCGCGGTGTCCGCCGAGACTGCACCGGCCCGGGACTCGCACGGTTCCGCGTCGTCCTCGTCCGGGGCCGTGACCTTCTCTGGCTCGGGCAACTCGGAGGAGACCGTGGGGCGAGGCTCTGGCGCGGGGTCGTCCTCGGTGTCGTCGTCTTGCGCGACCTCACCGAGATCCCCACGACCGATGGCTTCGTTGTACCCGGAGATGTCGCGCATGCCGACCTCGGCCAGGATGTCGTAACGACGCTCCATCTCGGTGACGGCCCAAGAAAGCGCGTTCGCGGCCTTCTTCGGGTCGATCACCACCTCTGTCAGGAGATGGGGAAGGCCGTTGTACTGACCCAGCTCCACGCGCTTCGGGTCGACGAGGATGAGTCGAACCCGGTCGGGCGAGGCCCGCATGAGAATGGACGTGATCGCCGAGTTGATGCACGACGACTTGCCTGCTCCCGTCGCTCCGGATATGAGGATGTGAGGCATGGTCGCCAGGTCTGCCATGACCGCGCGGCCCGCGATGTCGCGCCCGAGCGCCACCTCGAGGGGGTCCTTGGCCGACCTAGCCTCCTCGGACGCGAGGATGTCGCCGAGTGTCACCAACTGCCTCAGCCGGTTCGGCACCTCGACGCCGATCGCTTGGCGTCCGGGTATCGGAGCGAGAATGCGTACGTCCGCCGACGCCATCGCGTACGCGATGTCCTTCGCGAGGCTCGTGACGCGAGCCACCTTCACCCCCGCGCCGAGTTCGATCTCGTAACGGGTGACGGTCGGTCCCACCGTATGTCCGACCAGTCGCGTCTCGACGCCGTGGGCCGCTAGCGCCTCCACGAGAGCGCGGCCCGCAGCTGCCACGTCGCGCGAGTCGAACTGCTGTGGTTTGGAGCGTGCGAGAAGTTTGAGCGGTGGGAGGCGCCATTCCCCTGCAGGGACTCCCAATTCGAGCTCGAGTTGGTCGGACGAACCGACAGACGGAACCGCGTGGTGGGCCTTTCCAGCGGCGTGCGGTGCGTCCGGTTCCCCTGTTGCGCCGCCGATCTTCGGAGGTCGGAATGAAGCGAGCCTTTCGTCGTCGGCCTGCTGCGAGGAGTCGACCTCCGCATCATGACGGTCCCGGTCCGAAGCCACCCCGCTCGCGGGCTCCGCTGAAACCGGGGTCGTCGGGTCTCCGGACGAATGCGGGTCGCTCTGAGCGTCGGTCTCCGGTTCGCCGCCGTCGGAACGTCCACCGCCCGTAAGGGCTCTGTAGGTGTAGAGGGCGGTTGATCCAAGGAAGCG
>DASPVS010000099.1:0-3786 GCA_035622235.1 Acidimicrobiales bacterium
TCCCCCCGACAAGCGCATCGGCGATACGCGTCGAAGTGACTGCGATCGACTACAGCGGCCAGGCCGGCGGTTTGCAACCGTGGTACTGGACCCCAGGCTTTCCGACGACAGCTCCGATCTACTCGGTGGAGGCGTACGCGCCCGGGACCGGCGCTCCCACGCGCGGGAGCCCCATCATGACCGTTCAGGATTCTTCCTCTTCTCCCCAAGTCGGCGACTCGGAAACTTTCACGGCCACCATCGAGGGACCGTCCGGTGACTCCGCCCCGACGGGCTCCGTCGGCTGGCAGGTCTCTGGGCCCGGGGAGTTGTTCCCGTGCGAGAACGCCGGCGCGGGGCTCCTTACAAGTGTGGGAAACACGTCGACCGCTACGTGCACGGTCACCCTCGACCAAGCTGGCGACTATACGGCTCAGGCTTCCTACGGCGGCGATTCCAACTACTACCCGGCCAGCGCCTCTCAGTCCGCCTCGACAGCCAAGGCCAACGTCTCGATGTCCCTCACACCCTCGGCCACTTCCCCGTACGTGGGGGATGCGGAGACGTTCACCGCGACGGTCGTCGCGCCGAGTGGAGGGGCGACACCTAGCGGGAGCGTCGGATGGTCGGTCGGAGGACCGACAGGTGCCGTCGCCTGTCTGGGTCCGAGCTCTTCGAGCCTCATCGGAAGCGGGTCGAGTGCGTTCGCAAGCTGCACGGTATCGGTCACCCAAGCCGGCGGATACGAGGCGGCAGCGACGTACTCCGGGAACGCCAACTACCGCCCGGCCTCCGCGTCGGTTCCGGTCGTGGCCAGTGCTTCACCTCCGGATCCCGGCTACTGGCTCGTCGCGTCGGACGGGGGGATCTTCACCTTCGGGGACGCGAAGTTCCACGGATCCGAAGGAGGAAAGCCACTGAACGCGCCGATAGTCGGCATGGCACCTACGCCCGACGGGGGTGGCTACTGGCTCGTCGCGTCGGACGGGGGGATCTTCACCTTCGGGGACGCGAAGTTCCACGGATCCGAAGGAGGAAAGCCACTGAACGCGCCGATAGTCGGCATGGGCGTGAACGACGGCTAACCGCGCGCGCCACGTGCAGCCACGTTCACCACTACCTCCTCGAGACGATCCATGGCACTGGACCACTCGAAACCGTCGACGGCTGGTCTGCAGTTCGGCGCCCAAGCCGCGAGGGCCCCTGGCTCGAGCGCTTGGGCGAGTGCGCCGGCGAGCTCGTCGACCGAGCTCGGGTCCTGAAGTAGAAGCCCGTTCTCACCCGGGTGCACGGCTACGGCCGCCCCGGCCAGGGAAGAGGTCACAACCGGCGTCCCTGATGCCAGAGCCTCGATGATCACCGAACCGAAGGCCTCATACCTGGTGGGCAAGACGAAGAGGTCCGCACCGGCGTAGCAACGACCCACATCCTCGACGGGCCCGATCCAATGGACGCGACCTGCCAGGCCCAGCTCGTCGATGACGCGGCCATATGCGCTCGGCTCCATCCGACCGACGAGAACGAGCCGAACCCGCGGCGACGCAACGCCTGCTCGCGTCATGGCTTGGAGGAGAACTCCGAGACCCTTGCGGTGGTATTCGTTTGCAACGAAGAGCAGCACGACCTCGTCGTCGTCTATCCCCAGCTCGGCTCTGACCTGTGGCCGGAGCTCGCGGCTGCGTTCGGGAGAACATTGCTCGGGATCGAAGCCGTTGGGCACGACATCGATGATCGCGGGCGGGACCCCGTACCAGTGCACGAGGTCCTCCGACACATTGGGTGAGACCGCGACGACCCGCGCACCCGGTCGCGCCAACAAGGTTCGAAGCGTCGCGCGCTCGAGTGCCAAGCGGATTCGATGTCGAGGCAAGAGCTGGCGGATCCAGGCCGGCACGGTCACCGGACCGACGCGGACCGAGCTTCCCCCCGCCACCCACGTTCGATGCACGCTCTGCATGACGAGCACAGGCGAATCCGGGCAGTCGCTCCCGAAACTGACCGATACATCTGGCTCGACGGATTCGAGGACGTGCGCCGCTGCGCGCCTGAACCGGAGCGGCCCGAGTGTCCCGGGAAATGGCGCTCCCGGCACCCGAACGATCTCTGCGCCCAGCGTCGACGGATCAGCCTCGCCACAGATCACCGTGACCCGATGCCTGGCCGAAAAGTGACGGGCGGCCTCCCACACAACGCGCTCGACGCCGCCGCGCCTGTTGAGCGCCGTGTAGACGAGGGCGATGTGAAGCGGCCTGCGCGATGGAGAAGCCGACTCGTGCGGGCCACCTGAGGTCTCCCGCGCCGTTCCCATCGGTGGCCATATCATAACGCCCGACATCGCCCGGTTGGAGGGCTGGCGAACAGCGCGGAGGGGTGCGATGGAGCCGACCACGCTGTTAGTCGCCTACGGAGATCCACGACAGCTGGAGGAATGTCTCGCGTCTCTCAAGTCGCCAGCGCCGGTGCTGATCGTCGACAACGGCGGGCCGGACAGCACACCCGGAGAGGTCGAGCGCATCGCTTCTACCTACGGCGCGAGGCGACTCGACGCCGGCGGGAACATCGGATTCGCGAGCGCGGTAAACCTCGCGCTCGGCAGTCCGGCCGCGAGCGATCGCGACGTCCTCTTGCTCAACCCCGATGCGCGCATCGGATGGAGCGACGTGCTCAAGATCCAGGAGAAGTTACGCGCGGGGCACTACGCCGCGGCGTCGCCGCTCCTGCGATATCCCGACGGTCGTCCCCAGACCACCGAGTGGCCTCTTCCTAGCGTGAGGGGCGAATGGCTGGCCGTCGCCGGCCTGCTCCATCGCGTCAAGCCAGACGGCACCTTCCTCGCTGGCAGCGTGCTCATGCTGCGGGCGGAAGCCCTGTCCGAGGTGGGCGATTTCGACGAACGCTTCTTTCTCTACGGTGAGGAGGCGGACTGGCAGCGCCGTGCCCGCGACCAAGGCTGGAACACAGTGTTGGTACCCGAGGTATCGGCAGTGCACCAAGGTGGAGGTACGAGCCACGACGAAAACGAACGGTTGAAACGCTTCCAATCCGCCGCGTACGTCTACATCGACAAGTGGTACGGGCGACGCGGGCTGTCTCGTTACCGGAGGGCCGAACGGCTCGTTGAATTCCGACGCCGGTTCTTCACGCGGGGCGGTTGACACGTCGGCGGAGGACCCTTGCGGCCGGTCGGTGTCCGTGTACCGTGTCCGCGGGTGAACCCTCTTGATGGGCCCTTACCTGCAGAAGGTGGCGTCCACTCGCCGGAAGGTGTTCGACGGATTCGAGCGTTGCGCTTCTCCCACAGCGCAGTGGTGACGGCCTGGCGCCAGCGCGAAAGGGAGATGCTCGGTCTCGGGGCGGACGTCGCCCTCGCGACCGCGCGCAGTTGGAACGAGGGGGGCAAGGTCGTCTCCTTCGAAGCCGGTGACGACGAATTCGCCCTGTCCGCCCGCACACTTGGCACGCATCCCAGCGTGTTCGTCTTCGATCCCCGCCCCATATGGAAGCTCATGGGACGCGGCGACTGGGACGTCTTCGACTTCCACGAGGAGCCTGGAAGCCTGGCGGTCGGGGAGCTACTCGTCCTGCGATGGCTGGACATGTTTCGACGCCGACGGCGAGAGCCGCGGCACAAAGGCACCGGCGAAGCCCCAGGGACGCGGCGCGCCGGCCGGATCCCATTCACCTTCTACTCGGCGCAGAACATTCCGAAGCATTATCCGCCTCCGTTCAGGTGGATCGAACGCCGTGCCCTGAAAACCGCGGGAGGCGCATACGTATGCAACGAGGCCGCGGGCGACATCCTCCTTC
>DASPVS010000100.1:0-7494 GCA_035622235.1 Acidimicrobiales bacterium
CCGGACAAGGCGAGGTCGGGCCTCGGCTCGGCGGAAACATGGCCGGTCCCCTACTGGTTCGTGGATGCCGGAATGACGGTATCGCTACTTCTCATGGCGGCCTTGGACAATGGCCTCGGCGCCTGTTTTCTGGGCAACTTCCGTGGCGAAAGTGCACTTATGAAGGTTCTCGAGGTCCCCGCCGGGCATCGGTACGTCGGGGCGGTGCTCCTCGGCGAGCCGGGCAAAAGCGATCCTCCTTCGCGTTCACTTTCGAGGGCGCCTCGCGAGAAGGGTGATGTGTACCACTGGGCCCGGTGGGGGGCTGCGACCGATATCCGCCGACAGACGCCCGAGACCTCATAGACCCGACTCCGGGACTCGGGTGGTTCCTCTTGGGATCTCTTGTCCCCCGGTTCTCTTGCGAGCACACTCCGCCCGTTTCGTTATCGGCATCTCGACGGGTCTCCTTTAGGAAAAGTCCCAAGAAAATTTCCTCCCTTCTGAGCTGGGGCTTTGCTCGTGAAAAGCCCTCTAGGCGATTTCGGTGAAAGCCGGAGAGCTCCCCGGCACGCTCGCGGGTTAGGTGGAAGCGAGGTCGGTCTCCGACGTTGGACCGCGACAGATCCGCCAACGCCCGAAAGGCCGCCATGACACTCACCCCGATACGAACAGGAGGGTCGTCTCGCACGGCGACTTCCCGACCGGACGGATCGACTGACCGATCTAGTGGCGGAGCCTTGCCCGGGACGATCACGATCATCCCTTGGAGCGACCCCGTTATCGAGTCCCTGGGACACGACCCGCGATCGATATACGTCGAGACCTTTTGGCTTCCAGTCCTCGGGCCGTCCACCACATTTCTTCTCAGAAGAGTTGCGAGGAGCTTCGACTCGGATCCCGAGGGCTTTCCGATGGAACTCGAGGACACCGCCCGTGCGCTTGGCGTCGGCGGCCGATCGGGACGAAATGCTCCGTTTCAACGCGCCTTGGGCCGTTGCGTGACGTTCGGAATGGCTCGATGGGTAGAGCACGGCACGTTGGGGGTGAGACGCAAGCTTCCCCCCCTTGCGCGCCGGCATCTGGTTCGTCTGCCCGATCCGTTGCGCGCGAGACACGATCAGTGGTTGGAGTCCTTGCGTGTTTCCAAAGAGTCCTTGCGTGTTTCCAAGGAGGTGGAAGAGCTGCGGCAACGTGCGCGTCGCCTCGCCCTCAACCAGCTACGCCTGGGCAGAACGATCGTCGCAACCGAGAACGAGCTCGCGCGCCACAGCATCCATCCGGCGCTCGCTCACGAGTCGATCGATTGGGCCGTCTTCCAACAGAGACGACAGACGTCCGCCGATGGAGAGGTGTAGACCACAGCACGCCGGTTTCGCAGTCATGGGGTCATGAGGCCAGAGACGTAACCCAGGCGTTTCGACCCCGAAACGCGCAGTTCACCTTGATTGCCTAGGCTGCCTAGGTGGCCACCTTCTTGCTTCGGGTGGGTCTGCCAGACCGACCCGGCGCTCTCGGCGCTGTCGCGAGCCGGATCGGTGCGGTACGGGCCGACGTGGTCGCCGTTGACATCGTGGGCCGCGGTGAAGGGCGGGCGGTGGACGAATTCGTCGTCGAATTGGCGGATGAAGGGCACGTCTCACTGCTCCTCAGCGAAGTCGCCGAAGTGGACGGAGTCGAAGTCGAAGAGGTCCGGGTCCTGCCGCCGGTCGTGGCGGATCGGAACCTCGACCCGTACGAGACCGCTGTATCGATCGTGTCCGAGCGCACCCCGCACGGAGTCCTCGGCGCAGTCGCCAGCCGTGCGCGACACGAGCTGAGCGCAAGGTGGTCTGCGATCCTCGATGTCGAGGACCGTATCCTCGTCGCCTCGTCGGGCGATCCACCGGCAGGCCCGTGGCTATCCGCCTACGTAGTCGGCACGAGGTGGCACGCCCCCGGGGCCGACAAAATTGGCGGTTCCAGACTCATCTCGGACGAGGAAGATGAAACACCGGGAGCGCATGGGCACGCCCCGGCTGCCGACGTCGCATGGGTGGACCTGGCGGTTTGGGACCTCGTAATGGCGGTCGGTAGACCTGGGTGGCCCATCGGAGACGCCGACAGGCGCCGGCTGGCTGCGATCGGCAGGCTGGCAGATGCGAGGTGGACGGATCTGGCCGAGGGAGATTCCCGGGCGTCACATCCGAGCAGCCCCGGACGCTCACCTACGGCACCCGCCGCTCCGACCACGCCGACCGCTCGACCGGACCGCGCTGTCTGACCTCTGTCGAATCAGGCTGCAGTCCTATCAACCCGCAGTCCGATCCGACCCTCAAGTCCGATCCCACTCTGCGGTCCGACCCGACTCTGCATTCCAACCTGTATTGCGCTGCTGGGTCAGCCCCGATCGCCGAAGGCTTCGAGGAACTCGAGAAGGGTGCGAACCCCGAATCCGGTGCCACCCTTTTCGAAGATGCCGCTGTCCTCGTCAGACCTAGCTGGACCCGCGATGTCGAGATGCACCCACGGCGTGTCTCCGACAAAGCGCGCCAACAGCATGGCTGCAGCGATCGCCCCGGCTTGTCCCTCCTTACCGATGTTCTTCATGTCCGCGATGTCGGAGTCGATGTGGCGTCGGTACTCCTCGGGCAACGGGAGTGGCCATGTCGGTTCACCGGCAAGATCCGACGCGGCCCTCACCCGATCAGCAAGGGAATCGTTGTTGGTGAACAAACCTGCGATCTGCGTCCCGAGCGCCACTACGCACGCCCCGGTCAACGTCGCGAGGTCGATGATCGCGTCCGGCTCCAGCTCCGCCGCCAATGCCAGGCCGTCCGCGAGGACGAGGCGCCCCTCGGCGTCGGTATTGAGGACTTCTATCGTCATGCCGTTGCGGGCGGTGAGGACGTCTCCCGGCTTGCTCGCGTGACCTCCGGGCATGTTCTCGGTGACCGGTGCGATCGCCGTCACGCGCGCTCGGACATCGAGATCTGAGCACGCCGACAGAGCAGCAATCACTGCAGCCGCTCCACTCATGTCCGTCTTCATGGTGGTCATGCCGCTCGCCGTCTTCAGTGAAAGACCTCCGGAATCGAAGGTGATCCCCTTACCCACGAGAACGACATGGGGAACGTGCCCGTCGACCTTCGCGGGATTGCGCGGCTCGTAAGTTCCGTAGAGCAACCTGGGTGGTTCTGCAGAACCTCGCGCCACGCTGAGAAGTCCACCGAGGTGCTCTGAGGCAATCTTTTCCTCGTGCCAAACCTGCAGGTCGATCCCCCGCTCGGCGGTCAGCTCGCCCTCGGCTATCTCGGCCAACGTGGTCGGTGTGAGCGCGCTCGGCGGTTCGTTGACCAGATCTCTGGCGAGACACACGGCGCGCGCGACCCGAACGCCTCGCCGAAGGCCCTCCGCGAAGGCTTCACCGGAGCGATCGCCGAAAGCGAAGAGCAGCGTTCCGATCCGGCCACCTTCCTCATCGGTTGCGGTCTTGTAAGCGTTGTAGCTGTACGCGGCGAGAACCGCTCCCTCGGCTGCAACTTGGCCGCACCTGATCGCGCTATGGCGGTCGATGTCGGTCCCTTCGGACACACGGCATGCGCGGCGGGCGAGCTCTTCGGGCAAGAGCATGAGGGCGGTGCCTGAACGTCCCGCGTTTCGAACGACGGCAGCGGCGACGCGGCGAAGCACTTGCGGAGAGACGTCTTCCCGAGGACCGACTCCCACAAAGACGATCGAGGGCACGTCCGGGGCCGATACGACGAGAGTCTGAGCCACCTTGGCCGCAAAGCCCCGGCGTTCGAACATCTCTGGATCTACCTCGAAATGGATCGTACGCCAACCGACGTCGAGAGTCCGAGGGGTACCGGGAACGAGGTCGGGCTGCGAACCGCCCGGGTAGACCGGGACGGCGACCGCGTCCAGGTGCCCACCAGCTTCTCGAAGGTCCCCGAGGTCCGCGAGGTCAACGGCTTTGATATCCGGGATCTCGAACACGGCTAGGAACCTTCCCCTTTCGCCTTTTTCTTCGTGGGAATCTCATTCTTGGCCGCACGCGATTTCTTTACGGCGCTCGCCTTCGTGTCAGCACTTGCCTTCTTCGCGGGGCTTGCTTTTTTGCCGGGACCCGCTTTGTTACTTGTACCTAGCTGTTTTCTCGGTCTTCTCTCCTTGCCCGCGAGGGTTCGATGGTCGCCCTCACACCAGCGGGCAAGAGTCCACACGAGGTCAGACAAGCGGTTCAGGTACGGCCCTGCCTGTGACTCTTCACCGAGGTGCAGGGTTACAACGAGTCGCTCGGCTCGCCGGACAACGGTGCGAGCGACGTCGAGGCGCGCTGAGACGGGGTTCTCGCCTGGGACGACGAACTGCAGCGGAATTGTGGAACGCGAGGTGAAGTCGTCGATCTGCTGCTCGAGCGACCGGACCATCTCCTCGGTCACCTTGGTCTGACCACCCTTCAACTTGTGCCGGTTCTCCGGCGCGGTGGCGACCTCGGCCATGAGCACCCACAGGTCGGTCTCAACCGCCACGAGCAGCCTCTGAAGCTCGGATTTGGACGGGAGATCCGCTCGCACAAGTCCCAGGAAGGACTGGGCCTCGTCAACCGCTCCGTTCGCCTCGATCTGCAAGGAGTCCTTCGGAGCTCGCCCGCCGAATAGGAGCCCGGTAGTGCCGTCGTCCCCGGTCTTCGTATATATCTTGCCCGGCACAGCGGCGAATGCTACCGGTACGTCCCGGACGAACAGGCCGGCAGGATTCGCACGATCGTGACCTCGCGGACAGCGGGACCACGCCGCGTGAACGGTAGCCTTGTTGGACCATGCCTGATTCGGCCAATTCAGTGCTGCTCGTCGACTCGCTGCCGATGGACGAGCGCGGCATGGCGTATCTCGATGCGGTCAGTCGTCGCGTCGTGATCTTCGACGGCGCGATGGGCACGAGCCTGCAGATGGCGGACCTGACGGCGGACGACTTTGGCGGGCCCGCCCTCGAGGGATGCAACGAGGTGCTCGTGCTGTCACGTCCGGACGTCGTGGCGCAAGTTCATCGCTCGTTTCTGGAGGCTGGAGTCGACGTCGTCGAAACCGATGCGTTCGGTGCGTTCGGGGTGGTGTTGGCCGAGTACGGCCTGGAGGACCGCGTCGAAGAGATAAACCTGGCCGCTGCCCGAATCGCTCGGGAGGAGGCGGACGCGTGCGCCAGCCCCGAGAGGCCGCGCTGGGTGGCGGGAAACCTCGGTCCTGGAACTCGGTTTCCGACACTGGGCCAGATCCCGTTCACCGACCTCCGAGACGATTACGAAGAACAGGCGACCGCCCTGTTGCAAGGGGGCGTCGACCTCCTCATCGTCGAGACCGTCTACGACCTGCTGCAGGCGAAAGCGGCGGTGAACGCGTGCAAAAGGGCGATGCTCACTGCCGGGCGACGGGTACCGCTACAGGTCCAGGTGACGATCGAGCTGACCGGGAGGATGCTCCCGGGGACCGAGATAGGGGCAGCACTGGTGGCCCTCGAACCGCTGCGCCCCGATGTCGTCGGCATCAACTGCGCGACGGGCCCGGCGGAGATGGGCGAGGCGATCCGACACCTGTCCAGTCACGCCAGGGTCCCGATCGCTGTTCAGCCGAACGCGGGACTGCCTTCCGTGGTGGACGGCGCGATGCACTACGACCTGACACCCGAGGCGCTCGCCGACTACCACGAACGCTTCATCACAGAGCTCGGAGTCTCGATCGTGGGTGGGTGTTGTGGCACGACTCCCGACCACCTTCGTGCGGTCGTGGATCGTTGCCGGGATCTCGTCCCGGGTCCGCGCACGGTGGAGCTCGAGCCCGGCGCTTCCTCGATCTACACAGCAGTTCCCTTCCATCAAGAGACCTCGTTCCTTGTCGTCGGCGAACGCACCAATGCGAACGGCTCGAAGAAGTTCCGCGAAGCCATGCTGGCTGCCGACTGGGACTCGACGGTCGCGATCGCTCGCGACCAGGTGAAGGAAGGCGCGCACGTCATCGACGTCTGCGTCGATTACACAGGCGCCGACGGGGTCGCGGACATGACCGAGGTCGCCTCGCGCTTTGCGACTCAAGCGAGCGTGCCGATCATGGTGGACTCGACCGAGTCCCCCGTCGTAGAGACGGCGCTGCAGCGCCTCGGCGGCAGGTGCGTCCTCAATTCGGTGAACCTGGAGGAAGGTGACGAGCCAGGCGGGCGCTTGGACAGCTTCCTCACGCTCGCCCGCGAATACGGGGCCGCAGTGGTGTGCACCTGCATCGACACCGAAGGCCAAGCGCGCACGGCTGACTGGAAGGTGCGCGCCGCGCGGGCGATCCGCGACGTTGCGATCGAGCGTTACGGCCTCGAGCCCGGTGACCTCATCTTCGACCCCCTCGTGCTTCCCCTTTCCACCGGAATGGAGGAGAGCAGAAAAGACGGCATCGAGACGATCGAAGCCATTCGGCGGATAAAGACAGAGCTTCCTGGCGTGTTCACGATCGTCGGGTTGTCGAACGTGTCGTTCGGACTGAACCCGGCCGCACGTCACGTTCTCAACTCGATGTTCCTTCACGAGTGTGTCGAAGCGGGCCTTGACGCGGCGATCGTTCATGCGGCTCGTATCCTCCCGCTCTCGAAGATCGACGACGAAGCGAAGAAGGTCTGTCTCGACCTCATCTACGACCGAAGGTCCGACGAATACGATCCGCTACAGGTCCTTCTCGGGATGTTCGAAGGTGTGAGCGCCGGCCAGGTCGCGACGGAGGACCGATCCGACTGGTCCGTGGAACGCCGCCTCGAACAGAGGATCGTCGACGGGGATCGCAACGGGCTCGTCGAAGATCTCGACGAGGCGCTCGACGCGGGCCACGCTCCGCTCGCGATCGTGAACGACATCCTCCTCGCAGGCATGAAGACGGTCGGTGACCTGTTCGCGTCGGGCGAGATGCAGCTTCCTTTCGTCCTTCAGTCGGCTGAGACGATGAAGGCCGCCGTTTCATATCTCGAGCCGAAGATGGAGAAGTCCGACCAGGGTGGCAAAGGAACTGTCGTGCTCGCGACAGTGAAGGGAGACGTCCACGACATCGGGAAGAACCTCGTCGACATCATCCTGACCAACAACGGCTACGAGGTCGTGAACCTCGGCATAAAGGTCGGCATCGCCGAGATGCTGCAAGCGGCGCAGGAGCGAGAGGCCGACGCGATCGGCATGAGCGGCCTTCTCGTAAAGTCCACCCTGATCATGCGGGAGAACCTCGAGGAGCTCAACTCGCGGGGCCTCGCGGACATGCCTGTCCTTCTCGGTGGGGCCGCTCTGACGCGCACATACGTCGAACGGGATCTCAGGCAGGTCTATGAGGGTCGCGTCTTCTACGGCAAGGACGCCTTCGAAGGGCTCCGGACGATGGACCGGCTCATGGACCTGAAGCGAACCGGCGAGGAAGACCCTGATTTCGGAAGGGCACTCGGCGGACGGAAGTTGCCGCCGAGACGCAGCCAGCTCGTGCGGGAAGACGAAGGTTCCGAGCGGCCGGTGCG
>DASPVS010000101.1:0-4928 GCA_035622235.1 Acidimicrobiales bacterium
GACGTGCGGATCACTTCAGAGGACGGTGAGCTGCTTCGGACGCTCACTTTGGATCCCGCCCTCGACTACCACCCCCAGACACTGGGCTGGGTTTCGACTATGACTTGACAGATCATTCGCCGATGACTTGACACATCACACGAGTGGGCGCTGAGGGACTCGAACCCCCGACCTGCTGGTTGTAAGCCAGCTGCTCTAACCATCTGAGCTAAACGCCCCTCGTCGAAAGCCTAGGCCCGCCGGGTAACTCGCAATTTTCAGCGATCATCGCTCTGGTTGCCCAGGTGCCAACCCTCGCAAAACTCGCAGCGGTAAACGGACAGATCAACACCATGGTCGAGGCGAGCGGCAAACGCAGCCCGGTTCGCCTCGTCTTCGCTGGGAAAGCGCGTCTTGGCTGTTCCGTCAACCTTCCAGTGGGCCAGCCTCGGTCGGCCGGGACTGCCAACACGGCGCGTCCTTTTCCGGCTCGGCATTGCATCTAACCCGTCTTGCTCGACGCGGCCCCCGCAACGGAGTGAGCCGCAGACAGCTCCTGTAACAGTTGTGTCGTCGCTGCCGCGGCGATGGAACGACGAACGCCCATCTCGAGAGTGACGAGCGGCTGGCCGTGAAGCTCGGCCACCGGAGCTCCCGCCTCAGTACAAACCAGCAAGGCACCCATGTAGTCCCAGGGAGCGATCCCCCCCGACCCCCCTGTTGAAAAGGCGTCCAGTTTTCCTTCCGCGACCCCACACATGTCCAGCGCGGCAGCCCCGAAGGCGCGGAACTGAGCCCAACCCAAATGACGATGCGGAAATCCCGAGAGGCCGATCACAGCGCTTCTGAGACTGGCACAACCAGACGGACGCAACGACACACCGTCGATCCAAGCACCCACTCCGCGAATCGCTTGGTACCGCACGCCCTGTGCGAGGTTCGCGACGACAGACACCCGTGGACCGTCTGAATCGACCACGCAGATGCTGCACGCATACCAAGGGATCCCACGCGACGCGTTTGTCGAACCGTCGACGGGATCTAGGACCGCCACAAGACCGGACCCCGACTCGTGAAGGCCGCTTTCCTCTGAAAGCACTCCGATCCCGGCGGACCCGAGGACCTCGAGGGCAGCGTCGTCGGCAACCAGGTCGATCGCGTACTGGCCGGGCCGACGTCCGGGTGGCGACCAGTCGTCCACTTTCTCGAGAGCTGCCCGAACCGCGTCGACCGCCCGATGACAGGTGTTGAGCAGGGCTTCGTCCTCCACGGAGCGCGACCCTACCGGGCCTGCCTGTGCCTGCGGCCGATAGTCTCTCTCCACTGTGGCTGTTATAGACGTCGCCGGCTACGTGGCGGATCTGAAAGATCACTCGGTCGATCACGGTTTTCACGTGCACGACGAACGTCATTTCGTCGAGACCTACTCGCTCCGCCAGACCTGGGAGGTCGACCTTCATCCCGAAGAGGGATGCGGCGGCCCGCTCGATCTGCACTTGGCGCTGGAAGTCGATCCTCGAACACTGCTCTCGTTCGAGGACGCGGTCATGGACCTTCCCGAAGAACGGGACCCGCCTGACGAATATCACTTCCCGCTCACCTTTACATGGGGACTTCCACCTCTTCCGAGCGGACCCGACCTCTTGCGTCTCGCAATCGACCTGGCGGGTGTGGGTGGAATCGAGCTGCCGCTGGAAGTCTCTGCGATCGACTCCTTCGCTTCTGCGACGGACGCGCCGGAACGGCGTCTGTCGGTCGTCGCCCGATACCCGGTGTCACTCGCCCGGGTGCTCGCGGGCGAGGAGCTCCTGTGCGATGTATTCGACCGTTGCCTCGCGGTGAGCAGGTTCTTGCTCGAGGCCGCCCCGGGTTGGCTCGACGCTTGAAGAAGCGCGCCGCGAACCCGGTGGTAATGGGCGCGGCGGCACTTCTGGCAACGCTGCTCGTCGTCCTACCTGGCTGCGCCACGTCGAACGCGATCGGACTCGCGCGTCAGGCGTGTGTTCATGTGAACAGATCGCTCGTGCTTTACGAACACAGCCGCACCGAGGACGGTGCCCACGCGACCGCAGACGCGAACGCCGCGATGAACCAGTTGCGTGAGGGACTTCCCGACGCGGCGACAGCCGCCGGCGAGGACGGTCAATTCCAGGGGCTCATGACCACGCTCGCAGAGAGCGCCCGCATTCCCGAGAGCAACCTGGTGAACGCTCTTCAGGATCAGTGCCAATCGGTCGGCAGCTGAGGCGCACGCGGGAAGCCCGCGGCTCCTCACGCACCCTCTACGAGTCCTCACGCACCCTCTATAAGTCCTCACGCACCCTCTACCAGTCCTCACGCACCCTGTACGGACTCTTCACGCTGCTGCTCCTCGGAGGCTCGGCGCTCGCGGCGTGTTCGTCCCAGTCGACCGGGCCTTCTCCCGCCTTTTGGGAAGCGACGCGCCAGGCGCCGTGCGACGGGCTCGACACCACGGCGTGCATGTTGCCGTTCCCCGACGACTACTACACGAGGCCGGATCCGACCGATCCGACGCACGTGGTCGTCCAGATACCTCCGAATGCACTCCCCCGCACCACGAAGGGATCCTCGATCGACCCCACTCCTTACGAGCGAAGCGACGGTTTCAGTCCGGGGACCACGATCCTCACCCATGTGAACGGCCTTGACATCACAAAGAGCGCGGTCGCGAACGAGAGCGACATAGCGTCGTCTCTCGCTCCATCGGCTCCCGTTGTGCTGTTGGATGCGAACACGGGCCAGCGTTGGCCTTACTGGGCCGAGATGGACGAGACCGACCCGAGGGCGAGCGAGCGGCTTTTCATGATCCATCCGGCGACGAACTTCGCGGAAGGGGATCGTTACATCGTGGTGCTCCGCAACTTGGTCACCTCATCCGGCGCCCCGATACCACCTGAACCGATGGTGTCTGCCGTGCTACGCGACGACATCTCGACGAACGAACACACGAAAGCGCACGAGCAACACTTGGAGAGCTTGCTGGCTGAGCTCGCCCATGACGGCATTGGAACGTCGGGCCTCGTCGAGGTGTGGGACTTCACCGTCGCATCGGAGTCCAACATCAGCGAACCCGCCCTGTACATGAGGAACCAGACTTTCAAGGAGCTCGGAAGTGGGGTCTCGAACTTCACTGTTACTTCCGTGGTGAACCGCCCGACCTCAGCTTCGCACCCCGAAGAAGCCGGGAACGTGTCACGCGAGATCACTGGCACGTTCGCCGTGCCGAACTATCTGTCCGAGCCGGGCGGGCCGCCGGGCTCCGTGCTCAATTGGGGACCGGACGGATTGCCGCAAGTTCTCTCCGAGAGCCCGACCCTGGAGGAGCCTTTCGCCTGCGAGATCCCTGTCGCCGCCGACGCCGATCCTTCGAACCCCTCAGCTCCCCTGCATCCTGCTCGAATCGGCCTCTACGGACACGGGCTTTTCGGATCGGACACGGAAATTCTCGACAGCAGCGTTCCTGAGTTCTCCAACGCGTACGACTACGCCTTCTGCGCGACGAATTGGCTCGGCCTTTCGGCAGCGGACGTCTCGTTCGATATCAGCGTGATCTCGAACCTCTCGAAGTTCGAGAGCCTCGTCGACCGGCTCACGCAGTCACTGTTGGACACCCAGGTGCTCGGAAACCTCCTGTACAACCCTGCGGGGTTTGCGAGCAACGCCGCGTTTCAAACCTCTGACCACAGACCGCTCATAGACACAACCAACGGTCTCGTGTACTACGGGAACTCAGAAGGCGGGATCATGGGGGGAGCCTTCACGGCGCTCTCCACGCAGGTTCGAAGGTCTGTGCTCGGAGTCCCGGGCATGGATTACGACGTCCTTCTTTCGCGAAGCGTCGACTTCTCCCCGTTCCTGCAAGTGCTGAACGGCAGCTACGACGACAAGCTCGTCCAACAGTTCGGATTCGACCTCGTGCAGACGATCTGGGACCGTGCTGAAGCCGACGGTTACGCAGAACAGATGACCACCAATCCGTTGCCTGGCACTCCTACCCACCAAGTTCTTTTGGAGATGGCCTACGGGGACCATCAAGTGGCGAACGTTCAAACGATCACAGAGGCGCGCACTGTGGGTGCACGCCTCTACGAGCCTGTCTTGTCCGCCGCGCGTGGCGACGCCACAGACGAATTCTGGGGTCTTCCCGTGCTTCCTGCCGGAAACAGTGCCGGGTCCGCGCTGTTCGTCTGGGATTCCGGAGTTCCCGCACCACCTGCCGGCGACGTGCCCCCCTCGGCGGGACCCGATCCGCACGACACAGTCCCGAGGTCCCTGCCAGCTTTCTGGAAGCAAATGGACGCCTTCTTCCGCACGGGACTCGTGATCGATCCGTGCGGCGGAGCTCCCTGCACAGCGCCATACCCCCCGCCCGGCAGCTGAAACTCCTGCATTTCCCCGATTTTCGGGGTCCCTGCCGTACAGTTGAGTCATGTCGGTCTTTTCGCCCCGTTCGCCGCTTCACGACGCCGCGCAGGACACCGACGGGCCCACCCGCGTGGTCATCGTCGACGATCACGCACTCCTGCGCGCAGGTACGCGCCAGATACTCGACAGCGACGGATCGATGGCGGTGGTTGGAGAAGCTTCGGACGGGATCTCTGCGCTCTCGGTCGTGGACGAGACGCGACCGGACGTCGTTCTCGTCGACATTCGCCTGCCCGACGGGAACGGCATCGACCTTGCGCGCCGGATCGCATCTGGTCACCCGCAGACGACCGTCGTGATCCTCTCTGCGTACGACGACGACGATTATGTGCAGGCAGCCATAGGGGCCGGGGTGTCCGGCTACCTGCTCAAGACCATGCCGGGCGAAGAGCTGGTCCGTGCCATTCGCGCCGCTCGCTCGGGCACCACGGTCCTGGACCCCGCGGTCACGGCGCGACTCGCAAATCCGCGCCAACCGCGACCGGCAAACAGAGAAACGTCGG